>JAMOMT010000016.1 GCA_027066965.1 Archaeoglobaceae archaeon | reverse complement strand
CATGAAGGCAGTAATCCTCGCCTCCGGACAGGGGTCGAGGATAGGCTACAAAACCAAGGCACTGCTAAAGGTGGCAGGGAGAAGGGTAATAGACAGGACAATCATCCTGCTCAAACCCCACGTCGAAGAGTTCGTCTTCGTAGTTAGAGCCGATAACGACGAACTTGAAGACTACCTAAATCGCCATTGGGGCGGAAAAATAAAGTACACAATCGTGAAAAACCCCGTTCCGGAGAGAGGAAACGGATACACCTTTCTTCTCGCATCTCAGGCCGTCGGAAACGACAATTTTATTCTCACCATGAGTGATCACGTTTACTCGAAGGAATTTATAGAGAAAGCTGTAAAGCTGAAGGGACTGATAGGCGACTTCAAACCGAAGTACGTGAACGTGGAAGAGGCTACAAAGGTAAAAGTCGAGAACGGCAGGGTTAAGAACATAGGAAAGAAGCTAAAGGACTTCGATTGCTTGGATACTGGCTTCTTCGTCCTCGACAGCAGGGCTTTTGACGCTGCAAGGAGGGTTGCGGAGAGGATGGAAGTCGTCGAGCTCTCTGAAGTGATGAAAGAGCTAAAACCAGAGGTGAGCGAGGTCTCCGGAGAGTTCTGGATGGACGTGGACACTCCGGAAGAGCTGAAAAAGGCAAAAAAGCTCCTTGTAAGGCTCAGCGTCAAGGGAAGAGGAGACGGCTTCATATCAAGGCACCTGAACAGGAAAATTTCAACTAAAATTTCCGAACTTCTAATTGATTACATTACTCCAAATCAGGCAACTCTCCTTGCATTTTTCGTTGGGATAATCTCATCTATTCTCGTTTTCTTCAGCCTACCTGTTGCTGGTGCAGTATATCAGCTAAGCTCGATACTCGACGGGATAGACGGGGAGATAGCGAGAGCCTCCCTCAGAACTTCAAGGTTCGGAGAGTGGGTAGACTCAATCCTCGACAGGTACGTAGATTTCTCATTTTTACTTGCGGTTTCGCTCATTACCCTACAATTCTTGCACGTGCCCGTAAAGGTGCTGCTTGCCGTTTCTCTCTTTGCCCTCATAGGCTGCGTGATGGTAAGCTACTCAACGGAGAAGTTCAAAGCCTCGTACGGTAAAAGTGCTTACGACTGTCTGAGTGCGATGAGGTACCTGCCAGGGAAGAGAGATGAAAGAGTGTTTCTGGAAATGATTCTCTGCCTACTGAACATGCCTTTCATACTTCTGCTGGCAATGGCCGTTATAGGGAACCTGAGGGTTCTCCTTACCATAGCCATCGTGAACTCTGCGAGAGCTGAGCTTGAGGGTTAATCTTAAATTTCTCTTCTTAACCCCCCATCGAAACCTTTTAATAGTGGGTAAAAGAAAGTTTACCTAAGGAGGTGATGTAGTATGCCCATGCCACCACTCCCACCAGATTTTGGAGGACTCTTCGCAGCTATAGTTTGGCTGGTAGTGTTAGGACTCGTATTCTTAGCAGCACTCGCTTTCTTCGACTTCCTGAAGGCCCACACAAGCACGAACACGAGCACAGGTGTGAACCAGAGCTCCCAAAGCAATAGTCCAGACCTAAACAGAACAATGTCGGAGCTGCTTGAAGAGGTCAGAAAGCTCAGGAGCGAGATAGAGGAGCTGAGGAGAGAGCTCAGAGAATAGCTCAGAGGAGTGTCAATGTCGGAGACGGCAGAGGAGTTTGCCTCCCTGCTCAAAGTGCTCGCGAACCCAGTAAGACTGAAGATACTCGCCCTTTGCCTGAATAAGGAGAGAACATCGAAGGAGCTAAGAAAAAAGCTGAGGCTCTCGAAGCCCCTCCTGATAGCACACGTCAGAAAGCTCACTAGCGCTGGGTTTTTGTCCTGCAGAGCGGAGGTGGTGAAAGGCAGGGTGGTGAAGTACTACAGGACGGAGAGGTTCGAGGTCTGCTGTGGGGAGGAGATCCTAAAGGATATACTCGAAGAGTTGGAAGATTCAGAAAAATAGTTATCTGTACATCCTCCTCTCAATCGCCTCTATTCTCTCCTCAAGGTCTCTCAGGTACTCTCTCAGCCTCGAGTCAATCCTATCCTCTATTTCCGCCGAGTTCATAGCTATTATTCTCTTCGCACTTTCAAGTTCCTCCATCAGACTCTGCATCCTCATGACCAGACTGATGATCAGAAGACCTAAAGAGAGAGTAAACACGAACGCGAAGAACACGACGAACGGGTCGAAGTTGTTGTACAGGCTAAGCCACTTTGAAGTGAGTAGCACAGCAGAAACCACCATCACTGCTGCAAGTGCCGCATCTCTTTCAAACCCCTCTTTCAATTTTACACCCCCAAATAAAGTATCTCAGATTTCGAAGGATTTCAGCAGAACTTCTCCGTTCAGCCTTCCCTTCTCCACGAACCTACCGTCCAGATTTGAGATCACAATCTTTGCGGGAGAGAAGAGAGATTTATCTATCCTGTAAAAGTCGTAGTTCACCTCTTTGAATATTTCGTAGAATGGCTTTCCGTAAGAGGATGATGAGTCTGAAGTAAGCGGAGATTTCTCAATTTCGGAGAACTCCTCGCTCGAGAAGTCTGAATACAGAAATACGCTTCCGTAGTATAGCAGGCAATCGTTCGTGACTCCCATCGCTCTGAGGTTGTCCTTCATAACGGGGGCAACTGGAGCTCTACCGCAACCAGATAGAACCTTTCTCACGTCAAAGCCGAGCTCAGCAAGTCTGTAGAGAGCTGTTTCCACGACTCTCGCAGAGATCTGGACACTGCCAACTATTGAAGCGGTTGGAGCTACGAGTACGTAAATGTCCTCGCTCTCAACGTCGCACTCTTTGGCTATGTAATCGATAACTTTCTCGTCCGGCAGCCTGTTGGATTCGAGAGCTATTACCGCGTACTCGGCATCGTCCTCGTATTCCAGCATTTCATACGTCTTTTTGGGTTTTAAGGCGAGAGCTCTCGCCGGTCCGCTACCCATGGCAAAGTAATCTCCAACCTTTATCTGCCATCCAGCTTTCTGAGATGCGATACAAGCAAGAGCTGGGTTGTCTGTTCTGACGTCAACGAAAGGCAGGGGAGCATCGTTAACGCTATCGGTTCTGATTTCCACCTCAGCAAGTCCAGCCATACAAACTTCAGAAAACAAAACCCCAGCCGAAAAACTGCCTTTAACATTCACACCAAAGTCGAGGACCCACGCACCGTTTTCGAGCCTGTGGAATGCTACTCTGTACTCCTCCTCGTAGTCCTCCCTGTAGTCGAGCATGTCCTCAACCAGAGAGTAAGCAAGCTCGTTAACGCTTAACACGCCGTTGGTTTTTCTCGAAGTATATCAGTGTTTTGTTTTTCGTATTTTTCGGCGATTCAACTTTGTATTACTTACATTCACCAGCATGAAATCAGCAACCTATTTTTTGAAGAGTGAGAATTAGTTGTGATGGTCACGCTCTCAGGATATCTAAACTGTTTTAAAGACGAGGAAACGCTCAGATCAGAATTCGAGTACTTAATGGAGAACTCGAAGCATGGGTTAAGGAGGACACTCGAGTATGTAAGATCGGGATACGGAATCCTAGACGATTATTCGGTTTTCAACGCCATAGTCTTCGATCCCTCCTCTCTACATGTTGAAGACTTCAGCAGAATTCTCTCAGACTGCAAAAGGTACATGTCCGTAATGATCAACAAGCTCAGGAAATTGAAGTTGAAAGCCACCTTCAAAGTCAACCCGAGGTGGGTCAGCTTCGCTCCCCTTCCCAAAGCCAGAAGGAGCGGCAAAGTCGTTATCAGAAGAGATGGAGTCGCGTGCAGGGTCATGCAGGAGGTAAGGGTCGAGGTGGACAAAGAGAGGTGCATGAGCGAAGGGGCGGAGCTAACCGGCAGGTTCATGGCAGATTTCATATCGGAGCTCGTCAGGCTCGGATGCGTCACCACTGTAAACTTACCAGCATCCCCGGCCTATGGACTCTGGAGGAGGGATCAGGTGTTTTTACAGATTGGAGATAACTGCGATGTTTCCTCGTTCGGAGACGTTATGGAGGTATTCGAGAATACGAGGAATAAGTACGGACTGGACGATGTGAAAATGG
>JAMOMT010000015.1 GCA_027066965.1 Archaeoglobaceae archaeon | reverse complement strand
AACTTCCTTGCCTCCACCACGAACACTTCCTCGATCTGCTCCACATCTCTCACCTCCATGCACTTTAGTTTACTACGTCATATATAAATCTATGCTTCGTCAATCACCGTAATAGTTCGAAAAGAGTTTTTACATGATTAATCACTCTGAGGTTGAATCTCTGCCCCCACCTCTTCCGCCTCCGTCCCGACCTTTTTCACCTTTTTCTCCAGTTTTGGTTTTCTGCAAGCCCCAGTTCTACGGGATTTCGCAAAACTTTTCGCCTTCATAAAGTAGTAAGTAAGTGGGCTCAAGACATCGCAGTCTGCGTAGCAGTTGTGGTAAGTCCTCATAGTCTCGCATGAGGGGCAGATGTATTCCGAACCCTTTCCCCTCTGTCCGGCTATGTGCTCAACCTGATACCTCGTCTTCTCTTCGTCGAAGTCAGGGGCTGAGCTGAAAAGTTCTATTATAGTATCCACGTCCATCCCTATATTCAGGAGAAAAGCCGTAATGGCGAACCTTGCAGTGTGGGGGACATTAATCCCCTTCTGTAAGTCTGAGAGAATCTTTTTCATGCAAGGAGGGAAAAACTCTATCCTTACAGGCAGGGAGACGTCAACCCTCTCAACCTCGCTCCTGACCTGAACCTTCCTGACCTCTTCCAGAATCTCCTCGGGAAGGTCAATTGGTAGAGGTTCCTCGAGTTTCTCCCTTAGAATCTCCTCCACCAGCCTAACGAGCTCCTTGCTGCCAATGAACACCCACCCGTCACTCAACTCCCTGTTTAGGAGTCTCCACTTCTCGTCTCTTATTCTCACAGCCCCCCTGAGGTAGGAAGTCACTCGTATCCTGCACTCCCCGTTCTCCTCAAACCTCGCCTTAACGCCGAGGTCAGAGGCCAAAAATTGGAGGACGTCGTAGCGTGAGTTCTCAAGGTCTTCGAGCATCCTCCTCCTGTAAACTCTCGCTTCTTTAACTGCGAACTTCCTCCTGAACCAAGGACTCAGGTGGGAGAGCATGGCTCTAATTGCGAGGTAGTAAACTGCCGACACCTTCGCCTTGGCTTTGAGGTCGAAGTACTCCGATGAGTACCTGTAACAGCTCTCGAAGCATAGACAGCACGCGTTGCAGGAGAAGTCGAGTCTCCTTAGAAACTCGCAATCAACGCAGTCTCTATCGCAGCTCGAACAGAGTAGGGGGTAGCTCTCTATCCCCGGCACATCTCCTTCTTTTCCATCTGCAAGGGCTTTGAGCCTCTCGGCAGCCATCTCTATGGCCTCTCTTTCGATGCTCCTGTTGGAGGTAAAGATTTTAGAGATCTCACCGTACTCCCTCTCGAGAAACTTCCCGGTAGCTCTGATGAACGGATACCTCGCGATTACTGGCAGGACTGGCAAGAAGGGCTGCATTTCCAGAACACCCTAACAAAGCCGGAGGATCGTGAATTCGTCGCAGTGCAGAGTTTTCTCGCCCGTTTTCTCACTTCTTTCCACGCGTCCCCCGAAAACCTCCAGTCTGTCGCCGATGTCGGCTTTTCTGTAAACGTCCAAGCCGTTCCAGAGCAGCAGCCTTACCCTCCCAGTTTCGTCAGAGATGTGCAAGCTCGCGTACTCGCTGTTCCTGTACTTCCTCAGCTCCCCAATCCCACTTATCCTCCCGGAGACGCAGACTCTCCCGCTCTCGGGCAGTTCGCCTATCGGCGTAAACACGTTCGATTTTTCGTTAAGATACTTCAATATTCCTTCATCATTTTCTTCCAGCTCCACGACTCTGCGAACGATTATTACCTCTCTCTCCGCCAACGCCCCCTCTACCTCGACTTCCGTGCCCGGAGATACTGAGCCTTTAATGCAGTAACAGCAGAAGCAGTAAGAATCTGTAAACAGACAGAAAAGCTCCCCACTATTCGCAGCAACAGTCCCTCTAAGTTTCACAGTTTTTGCCTTAAGAACCTCAAGTCTCTCCGGCTTCAGTAGGTCTCCCGAGAACTTTCCAGAGAACTCGACAACGCTTCCGGGAGATATGAGAGAAGCCTTCTCCATCATATTTCCATCGAGGGCGATCGTGCACCTGATAGATGTGAGTTTTGAGTCTGCAAGTCCAAAGTTCTTGAGTTCGAATTGGCTTTCGAGTTCTACCTCAATCAAAGCCTTGCAGTCTTTCCTGAAGAAAAGTCTAACTTTCCTTACAACTCCTCTCGCCTCAACCTCGCCAAGGGCGTAAAGAGTTAGCAGGCCGAGAGTTTCCTCGTCAACTACCCCTTCGAACCTGTCAACGACGCTTCTAAGTTTTCTGAGGGATCGGATATTATTCAACTCCATCAACTCCAGTATGACCGCAATCTAAAAATTGTTGTCGCCAAAGCTAGAGATATGCACACTCGGAGGGCTAGTGACACTCACAACACTCACACGCACTACGTGCCCTCAGGTTCACTTTCAGAAAGAATGAAGGACGAATTAATGAGGTTGGACTTCGACATACACCACATATCCGTGATGTCGAGAAGATCCAAGCTTCACCACGGTATGGTAAGGCTCGTAATCTCAACCCTCGCAACCCCAGAGGAGATAGAAAACCTCGTGAAGAAGGACGTGAGAAAGAACAGGACGGGCAGGATGTACTCCGTAAAGCTGACAAGTGCAGGAAAGAGTAGGATGGCGTTCATAGACGACAGAACCCATAGAATACTCATGGAGCTCTGCGAGGGTAAGAGGGGGAGGGAGAAAATTTTTCCGTTCAGCAAGGAGGAGATGGACTCGATAGTCGGCATGTACTCCCCACCCGGAAGAAGTTACGGCGTCGAGAGGCTCAGAAAGGCCGTAATCAGTATACTGAGGGACTGTTCAATCTTTGGAGAGGACTTCGTTTCCAACATAGTGGAGGGTAGAGAAGCTGATAGAGTTGCGGACTTCCTCGAAGACTTTCACCCGTTCTTTTCGGGTATGTGGGATCTTGAAGACGAGGAAGTTGCCAAGGACTTCCTGAAGGTTTACTCCGAGGTTACAGGAAAGGGGGTTAGAGAAATAGCAGAGAGAGTTATGGAGAGTGAGGAGAGAGTCAGAAAACTTCTCGATTCTTGATTTGTTTTTTGCTTTAGTTTACCCTGATATAAACTTAATTGCCCAACTATTACACATATTAGCCTCGGGCAGTAAGTAAAACAGCCGATTCGAATACCAGACTATCAAAGAACATTCAAAAAGATTATAAGGAGAATATACTCACTTACCTCGCACTTGTTGTGCAATACTGCATAGAGATAAAGCTCGTTCTCTCAGCTGTAGAGGGTGTATTTCTGGGTAGTCTGACAGGTATTATCTCGGGAGTGCACGTTAACACTGCCATAATGCTTTTGGCGAGCCTGTTTCCTCCGAGTATGAGTCTAGCGATATTCGTAACTTCGGCTTCGATAGCCCACACTTTCACTGACGTGATACCTTCAACCTTCCTTGGAGTGCCCGACGAGAGCTTTGCAGTTTTAGCCTATCCCGCTCACGGGATGGCCCTAAGAGGCAGAGGATTCGAGGCGATAGCAATTGCCACCTTCTCTGGTGTGTTTTCAGCCCTTACCTCAATTCCTCTCTTCTTCCTGATGTTCTGGCTGAGCAAGAGGTCGATTAAAGCTTTGACCCTTCCAGTTCTCCTCGCAACTTCCGCGTTCATAGTTATGAGTGAGAGAGAAGACTTTCTCGCAGGAAGTATGAACGTGTGACTTTCCAGACTGAAAGCTTTGATTGTCTTTTTCACGTCTGGCGTTCTTGGAGTGGTTGCTTTCGACCCCGACTTCAACGGGCTGATTCCTCTGTTTTCAGGACTATTCGCGTTTCCCGTTCTCTACCAAGGACTGAGGAGTGGAATGTCTCTGCCAAGGAGCGAGAGAAAAGCTTGCCTGAAGTTTAAGTCTGCATTAACCGGAACTCTCTCAGGTGCTCTTGTATCCCTGTTTCCGGGAATAAGCGCTGGAGTTGCCTCAGCGATTGCCGTCTCTCCATTCAGGGAAAGCGATTCCGAGAGTTACGTTTCTGCCACCGGTGCTGCTAACACCGCCAACGCAATCTTATACGTGGCCGTTTTATTCGGCTCTCGGCAGAGCGAGGAACGGAGCTTCCGTAGTCCTTAGAAGCCTCGGTTT
>JAMOMT010000014.1 GCA_027066965.1 Archaeoglobaceae archaeon | reverse complement strand
CTCATAATGGCCACCTCGACACTCATTAACCGTGACCTCCAACCCTCGCCCTCACGAGGGAGAACGGAGCTCCATCACTCACAGGCACGAGCTGTCCTGCTTTTCCGCAGAATCCCGGGTCGAACTCCACCCTATCCCCAAGCTTTATGTTCCTGAGAATTTCGAGCGTGTTTCCGGATAAAGCGACGTCTCTGACCGGCTCTCCAAGCTCCCCGTTCTCTATCAAATAGCCGTACTGAGCGCTGAACTGGAAGTAGCCGGTTGCGGGATTTGTCTCTCCTCCCCTTGTGCCCGCGAGGAAAACTCCACTCTTCGCCTCCTCAAGCAGCTCCTCGAAGCTGTAGTCCCCAGCTTCGATGTACGTGTTGCTCATCCTCACCACCGGCTCGAGCGTTGCTTGAGCTCTCCCGTTCCCCGGCCTAGCGTTCAGCTTAGCTGCTGTTTCTCTCGAGTGCATGTAATCGACGAGAGTTCCGTTCTCTACGAGAACTCTCTTCTCAGCTCTAACCCCTTCGTCGTCGAACGGATAGAAACCGAACTCCTGCAAGGTAGGATCGTCGCATATCGTCACATTTTCTCCAGCAATCATCTCCCCGAGCTTTCCGGCAAGGACACTTGCTCCCTGCAAAACGTGATCCGCCTCAGCAGCGTGACCGAAGGCTTCGTGAACGAAAACCCCTGCGAGGACGGGATCCATAACCACGTTCATCTCCCCAGCGGGCGGTAGCTTGGCTTTGAGTAAATCCCCCAGAATTCTCACGACCTCCTCAGCAAGTTCAAAAGCTTGCTCGACACATTCGTAACCCGCTGGCTTCAGAATCCTCTTGGAGCAGAACTGCATGTTATCGCCTTCTTTCGCAACGGCCTGAATTATTACTCCAGTCCTTGGAACTGAATAGCTCAGCTCGCTTCCGCAGCTGTCGCAGTACTCCACCTTCCTCACGTTTTCCATGTAAACAACTCTCGTGCTGACGATATTCTCTCCCTTAAGCCTCATCTCGACTTCCTTCAGAAACTCTACCTTCTCCTCTAGGCTAACATCCTCATGCTTTATCTTTGGCTTCAGCTCGAAACTTCCTTTACCGCTCACTTCAACCACAACGGAGTCTCCTTCATAAACAACATTCTCTCTCGCTATCTTCAAGCCCTCCTCTTTTTCGAATTCTCCAGAGCAAAAGCCCCAGAAACCGTTTTTCAGCACTCTAAAGGCCCTGCTCCTGAACAGCTCGAACTTAGGCTTCTCTATAACTCCATTGTCGAGCGTCAGCGTTAGGGAGACGCTTTCAACTGTCCTTACGTCCTCGAACTCCTCCAGTGCTGGATTTGCACTATTCACACCACTCACGCTCACGACTTCACCTGTCCGTGTTAAATCTTTGCTGTAGTCTGACAGTTAATCCCAACCAAAGGAAAATGGCAAACTTTCTTAAGCAAAATGTTCCAGCTCGAAGTGTGATAGCCATAGTCTACTACGGTGTTGGCAACATTAGGAGCATCCACAAGGCAGTTGAATACGTTGGTGGTAAAGCTGAGGTAACATCCGATTTCGAGACGATAGAGAGTGCAGACGGTATAATACTCCCCGGAGTTGGGGCATTTCAGCCTGCAATGAAGGAGCTCGAACCGTTCAGGGAGCTGATAATTAACGCAAAAGTTCCAGTCATGGGAATATGCCTGGGAATGCAGCTCTTCGCGACCGAGAGCGAGGAAGGTGGTTTGCACAGAGGCCTGAATGTCATTCCCGGCAGGGTCGTGAGGTTTCCCAAGGAAGTGGGAAAGATTCCGCACATGGGCTGGAACCAGATTAGGGTAGTAAAGGATCACCCTCTGCTCGACGGGCTTGACAACAGCTACGTTTACTTCGTTCATTCCTACCACTTCGTAACTCAGGATGAGTACGTGTTAACGAGAACTGACTACGGCATAGACTTCACTTCTGCTGTGATTAAGGACAACTTCGTAGGCTTCCAGTTTCACCCGGAGAAGAGCGGGAAGGTTGGGCTCGAGATACTGAGAAGGTTCGTGGAGATGTGCGAGGAGTGTTGACTTTTAGTTTATATTTTATTTTGGTTTGTCAATTCATATAAAAAAGAGATCAAGCAAGGTGACAGGCTACGAAGTGTCCACTCTCAACCTCCCTTAGCTCCGGCTCCTTGGTTCTGCAAATGTCTGTAGCGAAGGGGCACCTGTTGCTCAGCCTGCAACCCTTAGGCGGATTTACCGCATTGGGCACCTCTCCCCTAAGCTTCACCTTCTCCCTTCTTTCTCTTCGGGTGATCGATGGAGCAGCGTTTACGAGAGCTTTCGTGTAAGGGTGGATGGGGTTGTCTATCAGCCTCCTAGTTTTCCCAAGCTCCACTATTTTACCAAGGTACATAACGGCAGTTCTGTCGGCTATCAGCCTCGCAACGGCTATATCGTGGGTTATGAAGAGCATGCTCAGCCTGTAATCCCTCCTGAACTCCTCGAGCAGTTCGAGTATGGAAGCTCTCATCGAAACATCTATCATTGAAACTGCCTCATCTGCAACGACGAAGTCCGGCTTTAAGGCCATGGCCCTCGCTATAGCAACCCTCTGCCTCTGGCCTCCGCTGAGCTGGTTCGGATACCTGTCGTAGTACTCCTCCTCGGGCGTTAAACCAACTCTCTTCAGCATCCTGAGTGCTATTTCCCTCGCCTCCCTCCTGTCAGCTATTCCGTGTATTATGAGCGGGTGAGCTATCGCCTCGCCTATCTTCATCCTCGGGCTAAGGCTCGCATACGGATCCTGAAATATTATCTGCATCCTCCTCCTGATCCTCCTGAGCTCTTCCTTTCCAAGTTTCAAAACATCTACTCCGTCAAATATGACTTCTCCACCCGTCGGCTCCACCAGCCTGAGGACGGATCTACCGGCAGTTGTTTTCCCACATCCACTCTCCCCGATCAGTCCGAATATCTCGCCCCTGTCTATCGAGAAGCTTATTCCGTCAACAGCTTTGACGAAGTACTTCTTCCCCCTCAAAGAGTCAAGTATACCTACTCTGACGGGAAAGTACGTCTTCAGGTTTCTGACCTCGAGCATTTCGGGCATCAAACCACCCCATGACAGGCGACGAAATGATTGTTCTCAACCTCCCTCAGCTCAGGCTCCTGAGTTCTGCAGATGTCTGTTGCGAATGGACAGCGGGGGTGAAAGCGACAGCCCTTCGGAGGATTTCTGAGGTCGGGAGGGTTGCCGGGAATTGCTTTAACCTCCTTGTCCGAGCAGACATCTGGTACGCTCTCAAGAAGAGCTTTGAGGTAGGGGTGCATAGCGTTCCTAACAAGCTCATCAGCATCTCCCATCTCGACTATCCTGCCAGCGTACATCACCGCTATCCTGTCGCTCCTCTCGAAGGCGAGAGAGACATCGTGAGTTACAAAGGTTATCGATGTCCCCTTCTCCTTCAGCTCGTTCAGCAGTTCCATTATCGCCTCCTGAACTATGACATCAAGAGCTGTAGTTGGCTCGTCTGCTATAAGCAAACAGGGCTCTAAGGCCGTTGCTATGGCGATGGAAATCCTCTGCCTCTGGCCTCCGCTGAGCTGGTGGGGGTAGTAGTCCATCCTGTCCGCAGGTATGTTCACACTTTCTAACAGCCTGACTGCCTTTTCCCTCGCTTCCTCTTCGTCAATTCCGTGCTCTGTCATCGCTTCGACCATCTGGTCTCCTATCTTCCTCAGCGGGTCTAAGCTTGTCATGGGATCCTGAAATACCATGCTTATCTCCTTTCCTCTAATGCTTCTCAGCTCCTTCTCGCTCATTTCTAGCAGGTTTCTGCCGTTCAGAACTATCTTCCCTCCTACAACCTTCCCAGGTGGGGGAACCAGACCTATCAGAGCCTGAGCAACCGTTGATTTCCCGCTCCCACTCTCTCCAACGAATGTGAACCACTCTCTCCTTCCAACAGAAAAGGAGACATCCTCAACAGCCCTCACAATCCCAACAGAGGTGAAGTAATGAACCGTCAAGTTTTCGACTTCCAGCATAACCATCACCTCGCGGACGTCGACGTCCTCTCGCTCAGAGCCTCGCCTATAAGTGCAAAGGCCATCGCAAGCAGCATTATCATCAGGCCGGGGAAGAATACGAGCCACCAGTAGCCGTCGAGGAAGAACGCCTGTCCAACCCTGAGGTCGTAGCCCCAGTCCGGAGTCGGAGGAGTTACCGAGAGCCCGAGAAAGCTAAGGCCAGCTTCGGTAAGTATCGCATCGGCAACGCTGAGCGAGAAGACGACGAGTATCGTTGGGATGAGGTTAGGTAAAATGTACTTCAGCATTATCTCTCTGTCCCTTGCCCCTATGGCCTTAGCTGCCTCGACGAAGAGCTGCCCCTTCAGGCTGAGCGTCTGCCCCCTTATCATCCTGAAGTAAGTAGGTACATAAACGAAAGCTATTGCTACTGCCGCATTCATGGGACTCGGACCTAGGACGACAGCAATCACTATCGCGAGTATGAGTGCAGGAAACGCGTAAATGCTGTCCATCACCGTGCTGAGAACTCTGTCAAGCTTTCCTCCGTAGTAACCCGAGACTAACCCAACCGGGATACCGAGAACCATCGAGAAGGCTGTTGCGACGAGGACGACGTAGAGGATTATCCTCGAACCCCAGACTATCCTAGAGAACACGTCCTGTCCCAATCTGTTGGTTCCCATTATGTGCTTCCAGCAGGGAGGGGAGAACGTGTCGCTGCTTATCGCAGTGGGGTTGTAGGGGGCTATGAAGGGAGCGAAAATCGCCATTATCACGACCGCCAAAACTATGATCGTTCCGGCGATCAAAAAGCCCCTCCCCGGCCTGTTTCCGAATATCGCCTTTACGGGTTTTAAGATAATTGAAGAGAGCATAGTATCACCTCAATACTTGACCCTCGGAT
Organism: Archaeoglobaceae archaeon; assembly: GCA_027066965.1. Lineage (GTDB taxonomy): Archaea > Halobacteriota > Archaeoglobi > Archaeoglobales > Archaeoglobaceae > WAPX01. The sequence goes on along the minus strand of JAMOMT010000014.1, from coordinate 13,384 downwards.
CAAGCAGAGCGTAGATCACATCAACTATTAGGCTTATCAGGCCGACGAAGAACGCGAAGAAGACGACAGCACCCTGTATAGCGTTGTAATCCCTGTACTCTATCCTATCTATTATGAAAGTTCCCATCCCTGGCCAGTTGAACGTCGTTTCCGTGAGAATTGCTCCTCCAAGCAGTATCGCGAACTGCAACCCCATGAGCGTTATAACTGGTATGAACGCGTTCTTTAAGGCGTACCAAGTAACCTTCCAGTCCTTAACTCCCCTCGCCTTGTAAGCCCTTATGAAGTCCTGATTCAGCACCTCAACCATGTTGTTCCTGACAAGTCTCGTGTACGCACCGCTTAGGACTATTCCGAGTGTGAGGCTTGGAAGTATCAGGTGCTTTATCGAGCTTACGAAAGCAGACCAGTTGCCCGTGAGAATGCTGTCCAGAACGTAAAGGCCTGTAATCGTGTGCAGGTTGACGTTCGGGTTTATTCTGCCGGAGGTCGGAAGGATGTGTAGCCATACACCGAAAATGTACTGCAGAATCATTCCGAACCAAGGTATGAAGAGTGTGTAGGCGACTATGCTGTAGAGTCTCATGGAGGTGTCAAGTTTAGTTCCTCTCTTCACAGCTCCAAGGGTGCCCGTAAGCAAACCGAGTATAACGCTGATAGCGAAGGACCATATAGTGAGCTCGAGAGTTGCCGGAAACCTTAGCCTTAGGTAATCAGCAACGGGAACACCCATGGGAAAAGCTAAGGTAACCCCAAAGTTTCCGTGCAAGAGCTGCCAGAGGTAGTCGAAGTACTGGACATACAGAGGTTTGTCTAAGCCTGCAAGGTGCATTAAGTGCTTCATCTGCTCTGGAGAGATGCTCTTAGTCCCGACGACTGCAAGTATCGGATTTCCGGGGAGTATTCGCATGAAGATGAAAACGATTGTGTAAAGAATCAACACTGTCGGAATTATCATCAGAGCCCTCAGGAGGACGTACTGCGTTATACCTCTCGACACTCGATCGCCTCCTTTTAGATTTTTCCTTTGGTTTTTATTTTTAATTCTTTATTTAAATTTTATTATTTACACTTCCAACCTACAACCTGCCAGTCTTTTCAAACTCAAGAGTCTAAACTATGAGAAAAACCAAAATTAAAAAATTAGAAATTAAGTCCTGTAAAGGTACGCGTACTCCATCACCATGTCCGGCCCAACCGTTACGCCGTGCACGTTCGGCTTAGTCACTACGAACAGGTTGCCCTGGACGAGCGGGACGTACGGCACCTGGTCTGCGAGTATCTTCTGCACCTCCTCGTATATCTTCGCCCTCTCATCCTGGTTCGGTATCTGCTGTGCCTTCTTAAGCAAGGAGTCAACGGTCTTGTTCGCAAAACCGGTTCCAGCCCACGTGTTTGCAGTGCTGCTCAAGAAGGGTGTCGTGTAGTCATCTGGATCAAGGTAGTCGGGATACCATCCGAGCAGGTAAGCCTGCATCTGTCCCTTCCTCGCGTAGTCGACGTAAGTGCCCCACTCAGCACTCTTTATCGTCACTTTGACCATTCCGGTGCTCTCCCACTGGCTCTTTATCATCTGGGCTAGGTCAGCCTCGGTGTCTCCGTAGTGAGTTGGCGTGTACCAGAGCTGGATGTGGAGGGGGTTGCTCTTGCTGTATCCGGCCTTCTCAAGGAGCTGCTGAGCAAGCTTAACGTTGCCATCTCCGTACTTCTTGAAGACATCGAGGTGGCTCCACATGCCGTTCGGTATGAGGCTGTAGAGCGGCTCCACAGTCCCCCTGTAAACCATGCTCGCTATCTCGCTCCTGTTTATCGCAGCAGCAAGAGCCCTCCTAACGAGGACACTCGACGTCGGCTCCTTCTTCACGTTGAAGCAGAGGTACCTTATGTACGTACCGGGAACCTTTACGACGTTGAAGTTGCTCTTTTCGAGGCTTATTATGTCGCTCGGCCTTAGAGTCCTCCAGGCAACGTCGATCTCACCGTTCTGGAGGGCGAGCCTCATCGTAGTTGCGTCCCTGTAGAACCTGACAATTATCTTCTGAGTTTTCGGCTTCTGCCCGAAGTAGTACGGGTTCGCCTCGAGGACGATCTCCTGTCCTCTAACGAACTTGACTATCTTATAAGGACCGGCACCTCCGGCAGTCTGATCGGAATCTATCTTGTCCGGGCTGTACTTCGGGTTGACCGGGTAGTATGGGGGAGTCGTGAGCAGGGCGAGGAAGTAGGAGGTCGGGTGCTTGAGGTAGAAGATGACTGTTGTGTTGTTCTCAGCAACTACCTTCTTGACGAAGTCCGTTACAAGCCACGATGGGTCTCCCTTTATCCTCATTACCCTCTCTATGCTCCAGACGACGTTCTTCGCAGTGAGAGGTGTTCCGTCGGAGAACTTGAGACCCTTCCTCAGGTGGAAGATCCAGACTGTCGAGTTGTTCTTGACCTCCCAGCTCTCAGCGAGGGCCGGCTCTATTTTGAGGGTTCCGGGCTTGTACTTTACTAGTCCAACCATCGTGTTTTCGAGTATCTCCCACGTGAAGGCGTCGTACGCGTTGGCTGGATCGAGGTCCGTTACCTTGTCCGTGACACCTATAACTACGCTCGAAGCCTGGACACTCTGAGAGGTCTTGTTCTTTGCAACTGAAGAGACCTGGTTCTGGGCCTTGTTCTGGGCACATCCGGCAAAGATAGCTCCAGCGGCAATCAGCAAAATCAGGAGCAAAGCCCATTTTCTCATGCCTTTCGAGTTCGAGATGTGGTTTAAAGCCTTTTTCGAGTGTTACTTGCTAATCAGGGGCTCGCTGGTTGGTCGGTTGCCTGGTTGGATATATGTGGTGTATAAATAGTAGATGGCATCGGGCTGATATATTAAGGTGACTGTTTGAGGTTTGTTTTTGTTTTAGATTAAGTTGTTAAAGTTAAAAACTGTTAAAACTAACACAACCGGCAAAAACGGAAAAAGAGAAAATCAAACGCCGTGATACAGAAAGTCCACGAGCTTATCGAGCTCGGGGGGATTTAACTCCCTCAGCCTATCCTCCACTTCCTTCTTCGCGTATTCGAACTCGTGGAACGAGATGTCGAGGCTTGCGGTATCGATAATTGCGAAGCTAGGCTTTAATCCCTTCTTGTGGACTCCCAAGCCTCCCGGGCAGGCGATTTTGCCGTACTTCGTTTCAGCGAGGAAGGGCTCGTAACCAGCTACGACGAGCATCTCATACTTTCTCACGGCAGCCATTATGCTCTCGTAGTATGATAGAGGCATCTTAGGCAGAACTTCCGAGTGTATGTTGAACGGCTTGCCGTAAGAGAACGCGAACTCATTGTCTCCAAACTTCTCGAACAGCAAGGCAGGAACGAAGTTCCTAAGCCATTTTCTTGCATCTCTACCCATCTCCTCCCAGTTCCACTCGACTACCTTCGCGAGGAAAGGCTCTTCAGCCCTGAATTCCTCTTTCTCCTCCTCACTCATGTCGCTCCACTTAGCAATCATGTGGTCTATCCTGCCCCTCACACACAGTACATTTGGGGCGTCGCTGAGCATCTTGTAAACCTCCTTCGGGTAAGGCATGTAACCGAAGATGCCAATTACAACAATCTTCTCTATGTCTTTTCCACTTTCTTTCATCTTCTCTATCTCGCTGAAAGCCGTGGCGAGGGCCTTCAGGTTACCGTGAACGTTCGAAACAACAGCCACCTTCATGCTGCTCACTCTGCCGGGAGAGTATATTAATGTATCAGATTGAGTCAGCTTTATCGCACTTCTCTACTTCCGCCTTGAAAAGCTTCGGATTTTCCTCGTCAGCAAGCCTGGAGGCGAAGTAGCCAGAGGGAATTACGACGTCAACACCTTCAGCAAACTCAGAAACGATCGCTTCAAAGCAGACAGAAACATCTCCTCTTGTTAGCCTTATTAAACCCCCATCCTTCACCCCAAGCTTTTCGGCAAGCTCTCGGCTTATCAGAGCCCTAGCTGTATCGCCCTCGTGGAGTATGTCCTTTACAACAACAACTTTAACGTCGAACTTCATCAGCTTCGTAAACTCGAACAACCATTACACCTCCTGATTTAGCAGAGAGAGCATTACCGCTTCATCGCTCCTTTCCTTGCCGCCTCCAGAGAGTCTCACTTCAACCCCATCACTTCTGACCATCGTACCTCCAGAGAAGCATGAGATTTCTGGGGATATTTTGACTCTGCTCCCGCAAAGCCTTCCAGTTACAGACTTCAGGCTGTTGACAAGGATTACTTCCCTCTCCCTTATCATACTCGATATCGTCCAGGGAACGGTCCTGAAGGGGTCTGCTCCGACTATTAACGCGACATCGCACAATGAGAAAGCCTCTTTCAGGGAGCAGGCTTCTCCCTCTCCAAAGTCATAGCAGAGAGAGCCTGTCTCCTTCAGCATCAATTCGACAAAGCCTCTCATGTTCGCCTTCGTGTTTGCTGGAATGAAGTGAACGTTTAAATCAGCTAACCTGTCGAGCATTCCCTCAAAGCTCTCTAAACCCCCATTAAGCCCGAAGTAAAGCCCACTTCCCCCGAATATTGCGTTAAGATCAGACTTCTCCATTTCCTTAAGGGCTCTCGCCACTTCAACATACTTTCCAGCTTTTCCCTCAAGAGCTTTCAGAAAAGAGTCTATAAGATCAGAGTCTTTTTCCACTCTTATGAACAGTCCGCTCTTGCTCTTTTCTGCTATCTTTGCAGTTTCGCTCTTTCTCACGTCGACAACGACGAGAAACCTGTCTTCTTCGTATCCCCTCTGCCTCTTCCCGCTCCTTGGGTAGTACGTAAAGCGCGATAGGTGTCTTGGAATGCCGTTGTGGGGGTTGGAGCCCCAGTAGATGGACACATACCCCCTATCTCTAAACTCCTCAAGAGTTGCGTGCTTTCTACTTATTGCAAGCTTTATCAGCTCCCCACAGCTTAGAGTTGAGTGATCTGCAACTATCGCTCCGCTGTTTTTTGCCAGCTTTAAAGCGAGTTTTTGAGTTTCGCAGTTGACGTTGTCAAGTCCAAATATAAGGGGTCTCTTAGCATTACCAAATACGTCGATAGCGGATTTTACGGCTTTTTCGAAGTCGCACTTCTCTCCATCGACTGTGTTTACCTCCCTTTCCCCTCTAAGGAGGTTGTATCCCTTCCTGCACGCGTGGTAAACCTTACCCCCCTCGATTACTATGTCGTCACAGAGACAAGAACAAGCAGTACAAACTATCCTCATTCAAGCCTCCTCCACAAAGCTTATCGCGTCAGTCGGGCAGTTCTCCCTACAAACGACGCAGAGAGTTCTCTCCTTTCCGTACCTCCTGCACAGGCTCAGGTTAACAACCCTAACGACTCCATCCTCTATCCTAAGTATAGGCTCGTCCATCTCTATCCCTCTGCCCATAGCCGCGTTGTAGGGGTCTTTCTCAACGTGAACGGGACAGGAGACTATGCAGTTAGCACAACCCGTGCAGAGCTCTTCGTTAACAATTAATCCTGTTTCCTTCGCCTTCTCAACGATTGCGAGCATTTCTTCAAGCTTTTTTCTGTTCTTCTCGAACTTTGGGGAGAACAAAGGCTCGCATTCCTCAAGCTTTCTCTCTCCACTTAGGAGCTTGAACGCGAAGCTCATGCACGTTTTCTCCCCACACTTCCCGCAATTCGTCTTAGGGAGAAGCTTGTAGATGTCGAGCGGGCTCGGCATGTCACAGATTGAAAATAAATAATAATTAAAGTTTTTGTTCGGGTTTTTGCGAGTTTTAGTTTAAAAATTAAATTAGATAAAGTTATATAGTTGAAGAAACACACACCATAGTGGTGGAGATTATGATTTCTATACTACTCAGAAGGTTACCCTGCATGGACTCAAACGGGAGGTACGGGTTTCCGTGCGTTAAGGGTCTCTGTCCCTTCGGTTACGATCCCTTCGAAGACTGTTTTCCCTACATGACCGCAGAGCAGAAAGTTTTGTTTCTGGAAATGAGAGAATTGAGATCCCTTCTCTGCAGAAATTCTGGCAGCTCTGGCAGATCGGATAGGAGGGCTTCGAATGTGCAAAGAGTTTAACCTCGTTTCTAGAGTTCAGTTCAGACTTTCAAAACACATGATAGAGCTAACTCTCCTTTCTATTTTTTCTGGTATCTTTTTTGGCTACTTCACGGGAGTTAAGCTTGGCTTTCTGATTTTACCCCTTGTATTCGCGATGATATACCCCATGATGACAAGCATATCTCTCAGCGCCCTCAGAAACGTCAGAGGTTGTTTTTCAGTTATCGTAGAGGCTCTCGTTCTCAACTTCGCCATAGCTCCAGCTTACATGTTCGTTTTAACGTCTATTTTCGTTCCCGACCCAAGAATTAGGCTTGGATTGATGTTTCTCGCAATAGCTCCTTCCTCGAGCATGGGTCTCGGGTTCATAGGACTTTCAGGCGGAGACTTGCTCGCGGGGGCTGCAACTGTAGCTTTGGCTTTTCTGTGCTCTATTTTTGTGTACCCACTGCTGGGAGGGTACATAGCGGAGAAGTCGAGCTTCCACGTTCCCTACTTTTTAATGGTGAAGAGTTTGATCTTCGTTCTCATACTACCACTCGCGCTCGGTGTTCTAACAAGAGAAGCAATAGTCAGAAAGAGAGGCGTTCACTACTTTAACAGAAGGTACAAGCCCGTTTTTTCAACGATAACGCTCGTTTGCCTGTACGCGATGATCTTCGTCATATTCTCGTCGAAGGCGAGAATGATCGTTCACGATTTGAGGGACATTCTGATGGTAGCACCAGTTGCTATCTGTTTTTACCCTTCTCTCGTCCTGCTAACTCTGCTAATCAACAGGAAAAGGCTTAGTTACGAAAAACACCAGTCAGTCGTTTTCACGTCGGTTAGCAAGAACATCGCTCTGAGCATAGCGATCCTTGTCGCAGTTTTTGGTAAGGAAGGGCAGTACTTTGCCGTGGCCCCAGCCCTGATGGCGGTCTTTCAGGCTCCTTTCCTCATGTGCTACCTAAGAATGCAAGAGAGGGTAAGAAGCTTTTTCGGTTCTTCCGAGATAGATTATCCAAAAATAGATTAATCGACAACGACAAACAAGACCATTCCCGCGAGGACAATCGACACGGACAGAATGAAGCTAGAAACTTCCAACCCGGCTGGTGTCGTCGTCCCGTTCGCTATCAGGAATTTTGGTGTCACGTCAATCAGCAACTCCAGCAGACCGAAAACATTCGAGAGGTTGAGGAGAGAGGCTGCAAAAGAGAAAGAGAACATGTTGACTATTAGCTCCGTTCCAGGATGAAGGTGGATTGGAGTTAATCCTATAAGAGAAAGGAGTGTGAACAGGGAGGTTATAACCGTGCAGACAAACCAAAGAAGAAAAAACGCCTTGACGAGCTTTCTGAGTCCTCTAACTTTGACGTAGTACACTGAGAACGCGATTGCAGAGACGAGAAGGATGACGGGATCAACGTATGTATGAGTGTGAGAGAGAGCTCCGATAGAGCTCGGTACCGGGAGCTTCACGAAGTCCATCAGGCTAACCTTTACATTCCACCAGTACGTCATTTCCCTTCCATTCTGTTCTCGTTTTTTCTACAATTTCCGCTTTTTCTGCTGATAGTTAACTGAAACGCCTTCACTTTCTCGCTTTCTCCAACGCTTCTTTGACTATCTTTATCGCACACAGATCTCCGCACATGCTGCAAGCCTCACTCTTGCTCCTTCTCCTGCTCCATATCCTTTCAGCCTTCTCCGGATCTATGGAGAGCTCGAACTGCTTTTTCCAGTCGAAGTTCTTTCTTGCAAGGCTCATCTCGTAGTCCCTCGCTCTCGCTCTCTCCCTCTGCCCCTCCTTAACGAGGTCAGCGGCGTGAGCAGCAATTTTAGCAGCTATAACTCCTTCTCTAACGTCCTCAACAGTCGGAAGCGCGAGGTGTTCAGAAGGAGTCACGTAACATATCAAATCAGCTCCATACATGCCAGCAACAGCCCCACCAATGGCTGCTGCTATGTGATCGTACCCGGCAGCTATGTCCGTGACGAGGGGGCCAAGTAGGTAGAGAGGAGCGTTTCTACAGACGTACTTCATCGCCTTAACGGAGGTCTCTATCTCGTCTATCGGCACATGTCCCGGGCCTTCGACCATGGCCTGGACTCCTGCCTCTCTACACCTCTCAACGAGTTCCCCGAGCATTATGAACTCCATGAATTTTGCTCTATCGCTTGCGTCGTGAATGCATCCCGGCCTGAAAGCGTCTCCAAGGCTTATGGCAACGTCGTACTCCTTCATCAGCTCAAGCAGGTAATCGAAGTTCTCGTAGTACGGGTTTTCCTTCTCGTTGTGGATCATCCAGCCGATAGTTATAGCTCCTCCCCTGCTGACGACTCCGAGCAACCTGTTACTTTTTAGCAGCCTTTCAACGCTGACCCAGTTAACACCCGCATGTATTGTCATGAAGTCAACTCCGTCCTTTGCCTGTTTCTCAACAACCCTAAAAAAGTCGTCCTCACTCATGTCGACAACGACTTTAGCCTCTCTCGCAGCCTGGTAGATTGGGACCGTGCCGAAGGGGACATTTATAGCCTTCATTATTCTTCTCCTTATCTCATCCAGCCTCCCTCCTGTGGAGAGATCCATTATGAAGTCTGCTCCAGCTTTTTCGGCGACTATAGCTTTTTCAACTTCCTCCTCGACGTTGATGTAGTCAGCTGAAGTGCCAACGTTGGCGTTAACCTTCGTGCTGACGAGTCTACCTATAGGCTTTGGCTTGAGATCAGGGTTAGAGCTGACCCTCCTGACGTTTCTTGGAATTATTACCTCTCCCTTAGCTATGAGCCTGATGAGTTTTTCAGCTTCAACACCTTCAGCTTTAGCTACCTCCTTAACCCACTCAAAATCGAGTTCCTTCTTTCTTGCGAGTTCGAGTATGGTTTCGGATTTGCCCATATCCTCAGGGTTGTTCCGGTTGTAGATAAACATTTTTAAACGTTTGCAGGCGTTGCCTTCTTCGCTCTATTTCGTTTTTTAACCTCCTACGTCCTTCTTCAACCCCTATTCTCATTTTCCATAGCTTCTTTCTAGCCTCTTTATTCTTAGCTTCTCTTTTTTTACTCGGAAGAAAGAACAATCAGAAACGGAAAGAAACGAGCTTCTGCAGGTTTTTCAGGGCGTTCAACCTTTCAAAGTCCCCTAGCTCCGCCTGCTTGACTGCTTCTCTCAGAAACTCTATTGTCTCATCGTAACTCTGCCTGTCAACAGGGAAAGGCACTCCATCCTTCCCGCCGACTGCAAAACAGTACTTGACAGGGTCCTCCCTGCTGTACTCCCTATTGTATATGAGGTCTGCAACGAGGGCAAGAGCTCTTAGAGTTCCCCTACCAACTCCTCTCACCAGAAGAAGTTCCTCGAAGTTCGAAGGCTGGAGCTCGTAAGCTTTCTCAACAGCTTTCCAGTCTATCCTCCTCGGAACAGAAATTCCATCCCTGTACCTCACGATACCGAGTAGCCTTCTGTAATCTCTTTTGAAGTTTCCATCCCTGACCACGTCGAGAGCTGTTTCCCTGTTTTCCCTGCTCTTCCTCGACGTGAGGTCAATTATACAGTTCTCCTTTCTCTCCGCAGCTATTCCGGAGTGTGGCTCCTCGCACCTCATTTCGAAATCGGACATCCAGTGGTATCGTCTTGCCATCCTTGTAGCAGGATTCATTCCCTGCTGTATTACGAGGTAATGCTTTTTCGAGAAAATGAGGCAGTGGTGGTAGACATCGTACCCATCCTGGAGGGCTGAGGAGTCAACCTTTGCTGCAAATCTGCTCAAGGTTTTCAGCTCCTCGACTCTGGAGCTCGTCAAGCCGAGTTCGTCCGCGAACTTCTCCACGTGCTCTGGGGTTTTCAGTCCTTCCTTCCCCTTACCTCCAGCAACCCTGACGTCAACTCCCGAGTTCGGATCGTTGAGAATGCTCTTCAGAACTCCTGTCAGAACAGTTGTGGAGCCGGAGGAGTTCCAGTCGAACCCAAGGACATTTGAGAAGGACTGGAAGAACACGGGGTCGGACATTCTCTCAAAGAGTTCCCTCTCGCCGAATTCCTCAATTATTATCCTGACTATCGGGAGAGCGAGTTTCTTCATCCTGCTGAGCAGCCAGTAAGGGGCCTTTCCGTGGTGTAGCGGGAGATAGATCGACTTCTTTGCCATTTTAACAGCAGTTGTTTAGTTGGGTTAATTATCTTTTGTCCCGGAGATTCGGAGAACTGCCAGAAGAAACGTCAGGACACCCAAGGAAATCAAGATTAAACCTGCAACAAGGTACACTCCGGCTACGTTGGCAGGAGTTACAGGGGTCGCAGGTGTTGGAACTGGCACGGGAGTGAGGGGAGATGATGGGACTTGGGGTTGTGGTCTAACTGCAAGTTTAGCTGTTACAAACCTGTAAATTTCGAGTACTCCAAGAGCGCTCAGGACAGCGGAGGAGATGAGCAGAGCCACTCTAGCTTCCGGGTGCAGAATTGCCCTGCCCTTTTCCGTCAGCTCGTAGTACACCCACTTCCTGCCCTCGTCCACCTTCTTAACAAGGCCGGCCTGTACGAGTTTGTCGAGGTGCTCCTTAACGGCCGTTTTTGATATTCCCAGTTCTCTCGAGAGCTCGGTTAAAGTCATTCGTCTCTCACCGAGCTTCTTGAGTATCTTTATCCTCGTTTCAGACGCTAGAGCGAACAGTGTTTTTCTGTCAAGGACCACTCGCATTCTTCTCCCCTTCTTTGAGGCTGACAGCGAGATAAAAAGCCGTTCCACGGAAATGCATTAGAACCAAGATAAGTAGTTAGGTACTATTCAAAACTCTCAAAATCACCTTTCCGTGGTAGTAAACGACTGTTCCGTTTGACGTTTGCTTGACTAATGAGCCCGAGGGCACCTGAAACACGTTCGTCGCTTTCTTCACACCGAAAGGTGTAGTGACATTTCCAGCATTTCTGTCATCGATCCTCAGCCAGAGCCTGCCCGAGCTGTCGTATATCTCCGTTGACCCGTTTGAGTGCACGACAGTTGACCCGTTCGGGATCTTAAAGGCGTTTCTGCCGAAACCGAGGGGTTTTGTGATTTTCCCTTCGTGCTTCGACAGAGCGAGACTCCCGGCCAGAAGCAATCCCAAGAGCACAGCCAGAATGACGACGTATTTCCTCTTCATTTACATCGAGTTATCTGGGATACATATCAAACTGCCGAAATTGTAAGGTTTATACCTGACGATTTCGAAACTACGTCCAGTTTTTGTAAAGTAGTACAAGGTCTGAAAAGTTTATGTTTGCTATCCAGCTGTACTTCTGTTTCAGCTCCTTAACGCATTCGTCCGGATTTTTACCTTCATCCAAGCATTTCCCAAACTCGTTTGCGGCTTTCGTGCACACGTCGCTTGGAATGCCCCTCTTCTCTCCCCAGTATATTATTATGGTCATGGCCTGAAGCTTCTCATCTGACCTTAGCGTTCTTATCATGTCCTTTACAACGCTTTCAATCTCTTCTTTCGACATTTTACTGCCGTTCGGTAGCTCTTCTCTTGCAATAGTTTTACCCCTCAGCTTCACCGTTATTTCCGTTTTGTTTCCATAGTGAACTTCTGCTAAAAGCTTCTCACCGTCGGGCATTTTAACGTACACTATCTGAGTTCCATTTACCGTTTTGTTCACATTTTTTCCCGGATTGAGCACGCTAACACCAAGTTTGAAGCCGAGTATAGCAGAGATTAAAAGAATGCCAACCAGTAAAATTTTTAGATACCTCATTATGACCACTTTTTTTGAATCTATTTTAACTCTTTCCTCTGCCAGAACTTGTGTTCGCTGAAGTCCTCAGAATGAACATTATTGAGTTCTGGATGCGTCCACTCTTTCCAGTAGAATAGATCTTGGGAAATATATTCCCACGAATTGCTGCCATGTCTCTTAATCTGAGCGTTGTAAAAGCATTTCCAGTCTGTGGTTTGCGGTGTTCCTATATTATCATCGAATTCCAAAGCAAAATCAACAGCTTTGGCAATCCGATACTGAGAGAAAGCGTAACTGCGAACTCTTGATTCTCCCGTTTCCCTGTTCCTCCAGTAGAATCTTATTGAGCCGTATGCTGACGGGTCGTTCTGGAGCGGTATTATCTCCGCCAGAATATCATAATCTGCATTTTCGTCCACCCAGTCGATTTCGTCCCTGTATCTACCTTCTACAAGATAACGAAAACAGGCACCGTAGCCATCGTGTGGCCAGATTAAAACCAGAGCGTTTTCTACGCTAGCTGTCCAAACATGCCATGCTATGTATTCACCCACCACCAACTGAGCGGGCCTTGAAATGGAGCCCCTTATGGCTTTAGTTGCTATGTTTATGTCCCGGTTTATCCCCTGAATCGGATAACCCGCTGCAATTGCCATTTTTCCCACCCTCCTGTTTGTACTACTAGGTTAAACTATATAGATATTCTGACCATAACTTGCAAAAAAATATATATAGTGAAATATAAACAAATTATAATTTACAGGATATGGTCATAAAATATTTATAACTGGATTCCGTGAGATTGCCAGTACAATCAGCGGATAGCAGTTCATGATTGGCACTGATATCGGCAGGTTCATCCATCTCTGACTCGTTTTCACCGTTATTATGGCAGAGGAGATTCACTTACTCCCGCAAATATCCTGATTGTTGATATGTTTTCGCTGTACCTGAGAACCAACTCAAAGCTTTTTTCTTCCCCACTTTTGAGATTTACGACCACTCCTTTCTCTTCCGGTGTTCCCGGAGCTCCACTGCCCACCGATCGGGAAACTATTCTACCGGAAGAGTCGTAACCGCAAGCCAGTAGGGAAACGTAAAGCCTGTGATCGTAGTCGTTTCTGATTGTCCCTCTCAGCAAAATAACTTGCTCCTCCGGTTTTATTCTGTAAATTTTCCTGACAGATTTTAGCTTACCACAAACTGTGCGCTGGATGTAGAATTTGCCTTCTTTGAGGGCTGTAACGTTGAGGGTGTATGCTGTTAAGCGTATTTTGCTCGTACTACCGTTTCCGTAAAGAAGATAACCGTTAGATGTTATCACATGAATTTTAGGTTTGTATGGAATTTGTTCTACTTGCCCAGTTAGAGCAATTAACGTTTCCAGTCCCAGACACCCCAAGATGAAAATAATAATCAGAACTTTTTGCTCCTTTTTCATTACGTTCACCACCTAATTGGAAAATATATCAAATAATATCATTACAGAAATTAGAAATTAGAAATTAAAAGTTACTATTATTCATTGAAGCCAGCACACATGAACATGTCTCCAGCAAGATCCACTGTGGAAGTGCTGATTATGTGATCGGTTGCTTCTTCTCCGTATTCGTTTATGTTAACACCATCAACATAACTCCATCTGT
>JAMOMT010000013.1 GCA_027066965.1 Archaeoglobaceae archaeon | reverse complement strand
TAGAGGGATACGTTGGCAACTTCAAGGTAAAGATAAGGAAGAAGGCGAGGTTCGTTACAGATGCCTGCACGGGTTGTGGGGTTTGCGCTGAACACTGCCCGGTTGAAGTTAAGGACGAGTTCAACTGCGGACTCTCAAACAGAAAGGCGATATACATTCCATTCCCCCAGTCCGTCCCTCTTCGATATACGATTGACCCTACAGCCTGCATAGGGTGCGGGATATGCGAGGACGTTTGTTTGCCTAACGCCATAGACTACGAGCAGAGGGACGAGATAGAGGAGATTGAGGTTGGAGCTATAATCGTTGCAACCGGCTACGACCTCTTCGACCCTTCAAAGCTCCCGGAGTACGGCTACGGGGTTTACGAGAACGTTATTACAAGTATGGAGTTTGAGAGACTGATAAACGCTTCCGGGCCCACTGGTGGAAAGGTTCTGCTGAAGAATGGGAAGAAACCGGAGAGAATAGCTTTCATCCAGTGCGTCGGTAGTAGGGGTGAGAGAGGAGAAATGAGGAAGTACTGTTCTGGCGTGTGTTGCATGTACTCTATAAAGCATGCGATACAGATCAAGGAGAAGAGCCCAGAAACTGATGTCTGCATTTACTACATGGATATAAGGACGGTCGGGAAGGGCTATGAGGAATTCTACTGGAGAGCGAGGGAGATGGGCGTCAGATTCGTTAGAGGAAGGCCTGCGAGAATCGAGGAGGTCGAAGATCCTTCCTCGCCAGCCGGGAAGAGGCTGAGGGTCATAGCTGAGGACACCCTTACTGGGAGAATCAGGAGAGAAGAGTTCGACATGGTGGTTTTAGCTCCGGCAATGCTTCCCGCTAAAGGAGCTGAGGAGCTGAGGAAGAAGCTTGGGATTGCAGCTGATTCGAGTGGCTTCTTTATGGAAGCTCATGCAAAGCTTAGGCCCGTTGACACGCCGATAGCTGGGATTTACATTGCAGGGTGCGCCCACTCTCCCAAAGATATACCGACAAGTGTCGCTCAAGGAAGTGCTGCTGCGAGCAGAGCGGCAACTCTGCTTTCGAAGGGAGCGATAGAGGTTGATCCGATAACTGCTTACGTCATTCCCGAGCTGTGCTTTGGTTGCGGCCTCTGCAAGGAGATATGCGACTTCAACGCCATAGACATGAGCTGGGGGAAAGCTTACGTCAGGCCGAACTGCACTGGTTGTGGTGGTTGCGTCGCTGCGTGCCCAACTGGAGCTCTGCAGATGGGCTGCTTCACCGACAGGCAGATAATAGCCCAGATAGAGAACGCGTTCGACGGAAGTGAGGAGAGGCCGAGAATTCTCGCGTTCCTCTGCAACTGGTGCAGCTACGGAGGTGCTGATTCTGCTGGACTGGCAAGGCTGAAGTATCCGGCAAACGTGAGGGCCATCAGGGTCATGTGCTCGGCAAGAGTCGACCCGGTCTTCGTGCTGAAAGCGTTTCTGAACGGGGCTGATGGGGTGATAGTCGCCGGGTGTCACTTGGGCGATTGCCACTACCTGACGGGGAACTACAAGGCGAAGAACAGGGTGGAGAAGCTTTGGCAGATGCTCGACCAGTTTGGGATAAACAAGGAGAGGTTGCTACTCACATGGATCTCCGCGAGCGAGGGCGAGAAGTTCGCAGTTACTATGAGAGAGTTCACGGAAAAGATAGCAAAGCTGCCACCGGCTGAGGAGGAAGTCGAGAAGCTCGTCAAGTTCGTGGAGGAGATTGAGAAGGAAGTGAGGGCGGAGAAGAGGTTTGGTGCTGTTTGATTTTTATATAGTGATCATGTATTTGAAATATAATTTTAGAATCTAGTATACCCTATCCTCTTTCCATAATACAGAATAAGCAAAAGGTGAAGAAGTCAGAGATCTGGCTCGAATGCTCCCTCTTCCATTGCGTATTTCATAGTATCTAAACTGCTTCTGTTATTCAAGCTCACATCCCTGAAATTGGTCTCGTATATGGGTTTTGGTACCACAGAACTTGCCTTATCAAAGTAAAGTACGGCCCACTTTAGCCAGTCTTCGGGCACTATAATCGTCGGGTAGTAAATTATTTTCCTTAAAACGGTAAAACAACAAAAACAAAAAAGTTAAATTTACTCCCTCCTCGCCACGGCCCTCTCAACGATCTTGAGGGCAGGCGTCTCGGGTATGTATGTACCTCCAGCGAAAGTGTAACCGCAAGCTTTGCATCTCCAGATTCCAGTTCCCACTCTCTTGACGGCAATCTTTCCGCACTTCTTACACGGATACTTCTTCCTCTGCTGCTCCTCGATCTTGATTATCGTCCTTCTAACTCTAAGGCCGTACCTCGGCCCGAACCTGCCAGCCATCTTAACTTTCTTCGTCTTCGCCATTTCTACCACCCTTAGCTATCTGAGACTCCACAGCCTCCCTAATCTCTCTCGCCTTCGCCACACTCAACTCAAGCAGTTCATAAAACTTTTCCTCAGGCAAAAGGTAACTGCCGCTCTTCTGCATCGCAACAACTCTTCCCTCTCTATCGGATGTTATAGTCATAAGGTTGCTGCCAACACTCATCTCATCCCTGCATGGATCTACAAGCAATTTGTCGTCGACGACGAGAGATGTAATACTTATTGGTAAATCTTGAACTGGTAACGGAAAGTCCTCTCCGACTTCGAACCTCTCCGCCGGAACGACGGTGTTCATCAGAGCAGCAATGGCTGCCATAGCCGATGCGTCCATCAAATTCCCGTCGTCGTCGAGAGCGTGTATATCAATAAAGACCATCCAGACCTGCTCTCCCTCCTCTATGCACAGCTTTTCGAGGTTTATCGCCTCACTCTCCCTAATTCCCCTGTCGACAACTCTCGCGAGCTCTATTGAGTTCTCGTCTGGTGGACCGGGCTCAAAGGTTGGAGATGCCAAAGGCACGAGCTCGGCGTTCGTAATTATAATCCCTCTATCCGGGGTGTCGGGAAAAGGCTCACCTATCTGCATCTTTACTCCAACCACCACTTGAGTGTTGCCTAGTTTTACGAGTGCCGAACCTTCGGCTTTCTCTATTATGCCAGTCTGAACGCTTATCGGCCTGAACTCGTCGAACTTCCTGCCATCTATCCTCTCTCCAGCCCTTATCCTCGACAGGACGTAGTCTCTCTTTATATCCATGAGTATATCGTCAGTCATTCCTTCACCTCCTGCTCGCTCTGCCCACCCTCTTTTTCACTTCCTCCCTCGTTCTCACTTAGCTCTTTGGCAACTTCAGCAGCCTCAGCCGACCCTTCGTAGTCTTCTCCCTCTCTCATATACTTCCTCATTATTGCCTCTCTTTGCAGTTTGTATATCTGCATGACTCCTTTCTTCGCAAGTTCTATGGCTCTTCTCGTCTCCTCAAGCGTTAGTCTGCCATCCATCTGAAGCAAAGCGATCGCCTCTATTCTTCCGTTCCTTATCAAGAAAGCTATTGGAACATCAGCTTCTCCGTAGTTGTCCTCCTCCTTCATCGGGTCGAGAACCAACTGTCCATCGACCTTTGCTACTGCAACGGCTGTAATCATTCCCCTCATCGCAACTCCTGCGTCTATTAGAGCGACGCTCGCTGCGTTCAGACAAGCAGTTCTCGTTCCAGCATCAGCTTGGAGAACTTCAACGAATACATCTATTCCAGACCTCGGGAACAGCTCCTTCATTATTACGGGTTCAAGTGCCTCCCTACTGACCTTGCTTATCTCCACGCTCCTCCTATCTGGCCCGGGCTTTTTCCTCTCTTCCACGCTGAATGGAGCCATGTTATACCTGTACCTTATCACAGCCTTGCTTGGGTCTTGTAGATGCCTCGGGTGCACCTCCCTTGGCCCGTAGACTGCGGCTATTATCTTGTTCTTACCCATTTCGAGGTAACAGGAGCCGTCAGCCCTCTTCAGCACTCCTGCCTCTATCTTTATTGGCCTGAGCTCCTCGAAGCCCCTGCCATCTAGCCTTTTACCGTCAACAATAAGCTTAGGCTTCTCCATTTTCCAGTTCACCCTTCTTCTTTTTTATAAACTCAGTTATCCTGTCCGTCAGCCCCTCGGTGTGGGCCTCCTCCTCGATTATGTATATCGCCTCTTCGGCTATGGAGACTTTCCTTCTATCTCCGTTAAGCCATATGAGACCGTTCTGCCCTACAATTATCTGGATTCCGAGCTCCGACTTCAGCAGCTTTATCATGCTCCCTTTCTTTCCTATAACCCTCGGAACTCTTGCGGGATTTATAGCCACAACTCTGCCAACCCTCACGGGCTTGCAGACCCTGTCTTTCATCGTTAGCGTCACCTTCATCTTTGGATCGATGTTTAACACTTTACCAATTATCGCATCGCCTATGTCGAGGACTTCGTTCACCTTCCTATTCTTGAGAGCGTTCTCCGGATACTCGGAGACAGGCAGAAAGGCTGTATAGGGTGAGTATATGTCGACAACCCACCCGTTGGCTGTGACTTCTCTGACTATACCAATCACAACGTCTCCTGGGGAAGGGATGTACCTTCCCTTGAGAGGAATAACTCTAACGCAGGTGTCCGTCTTGTCGAGTAAGCCAAGGAACTTCGCGTAAACCTTGCCCTTTTCCACATAAGTTCCGTAGCCGGCGGCTCTCGGATTCCTCGCAATCAAATCTCCCGGCATTACGATCTTCCTCATCCCTGAATCCTCCTGAGGACTTTTGTTAAGGCCTCACCTTTCGTAGTTTTTGCAAGTAAATCCATCAGATCACCCTGCATTCCGGCGGGTATCTTCATAACGCATATCCAGCTACCGTCCTTCTGCCACTCCTCCTTTTCAACTCCGCCAAAGGAGTAGAGAGCTGAAATAGCTTTTCCCGTGTAGTCAGCGGGAACCTTTATAGCTATCTCTACCTCTTCGAAGCGGAGCGGCAAAATCTTCTTTATTGACTTGACTATGTCCTTTACCTGAGCCTCAACGGGCTTGAAAACGTCAACGTGAACTTTTGCTTCTTCCATCGCTCTCTCTATCCTCGCGGGGGGATGTGGAGTGCCAGTCCTCGGATCGACAGCGTTCCTCCTTATATACTCGATTATCTGCTTCCTCTTCTGCTCGAGCATCTCCTTCCTCTGCTCTGCCGTTATCTGGACTTCTCCCTCGAGTATTATCGTTTTCACTATGGCATTTATGTCTGCAGTCCCAAAGACCTTGTTAAGTTCTTCCTTGCTCACTCTATCTCCCTTACTTGCGTCCCTGAAAACCTCCTCAGCTGCAAGCAACTTCTCGAAGTCTACCTCTTTGCCCTCCTTTAGGTCTCTCGCTAGATATGGGTCTACGAGGACTTCAAAGACCTCCCCCTGCTTCTTGAGCCTTGCGATCACTGCCTTGTCAAGAGATACCATCCCCATCCCCCCGAAAGGGGCTTACTCCTTCTTCTCGAGCTCTTCCCTTATCTTCTCGTTTGCCTTTTCTATGTACGTCTTGAGTTCTTCGCCCGTGATGCTCCTCGCTCCTTCTCTGGTGAGAACAACGAGCTCTATTCCGTCCTCGCTCAGCTCACCCTCTATCGCCTTTCCAAGAGCGACCATCGCCTCTACTATTGCCTCTTCTAGACTCATGTCGTCCCTGTAAACGTTTTCGAAGTGCTCTATCACCACAGCTCTCCCAGCTCCTATAGAAGTAGCCTTGTACTCGAGCAGAGCGCCGCTTGGGTCAGTCTCGAATAAACGAGGAGCCTCGTCGTAGCCGGCTATCAACAGAGAGACCCCAAAAGGTCTAACTCCTCCGAACTGTGTGTACTGCTGCTTGAAGTCGCAAATCTTTCTCGCCAGATCCTTTACTGTTATTGGCTCGTCATAAGTCAGCTTATTTATTTGTGCCTCGACTCTCGCCCTCTCTATGAGTACTCTTGCATCTGCAACCAAGCCGGAAGTAGCGGCGTAGATGTGCTCGTCTATCTTGTATATCTTCTCTATTGTAGTTACCTCAAGTAGCTTGCTAGCAACCCTTCTGTCCGCTAAGAGCAAAACTCCCTCTTTTGTCTTTACGCCTATTGCCGTTGCTCCCCTTTTTACGGCTTCTCTTGCGTATTCAACCTGAAACAGCCTACCATCAGGGCTGAATACTGTAATCGCCCGATCGTATCCCATTTGCGGTAAGTGCATGCGTTCACCTCCTCAAGTAACAGTTAAAGCCTGCACAATCTCACACGTCTTCGTATTTATTCCTTTACGTCGTTTGGCATAGTATCTGGATGATCAGTTTTCCGGTCTGTTGTTTTGAATGTTTTTGGCGGTAACAGTGTTGGTAATATTTATTTCTGGTTGTTATTCTTGTTATTACGATTTAATTTTTATATTGTTTTCTACTATAAGAAAGTTAGTATGTAAAATTTATTGGTAATTTACTGGTAAGTTCAAAATAAATAAATTTTTAAAATTTAAGAACTTTCGAGAAAACGCTTGCACCCTTTTATTGTCCCGCTAACGCCGAGCGTTTTAACGGCCACGTTTACGTCTCCAACTCTGCTTATCAACGTTAACGCTGCAACGACAGCGTTGAGTTTCTCTCTGTAGCACCTGAGTATCCCCTCTTTTCTCTCCTCGTCAAAGAGCTCTAGCTTTAATCCGGCGTTTCCGTACCACTCCCCGTACAGGGAAAGAACACTCTGCCGTATTTCTTGAATAATGTCTTTTGCTGTTACGTCTCCACTTGCTATTATTCTGAATGCAACGTATCTCTTCTTTTTCCTGAGGGCAGGGGAGAGACCTTTCAAAATTTCACCTGACTTTTTTCCAGCATCTCGGTTTTAAATCTCTCGCTGCGTACGCTGAAAGCATTCTACAAACAAAGTTTTTTAACAGAAGTTATAGTAATGATGATTGGGCGAGTATGGACCAAGAAAATGAGAACAGGGTGGACAAGAGGCTCTGCAAGTCAAAAAAGGAAAAAATGGTTGAGGGCGTACTTGGAGGGATTGCAGAATATTTTGGAGTTGATCCTACACTCGTAAGAGTTCTATACGTGATTCTGCTCGTTTTCTGTCCCGTCAACTTCATCATACTCTACGTTCTGCTGGCTTTGGTAATGCCTGAGTGTGAGGTAGAAGCAGAAGGGACTGGACGGGAGTGGAAGTTCAACCTTCAAGAAAACAAGGTCGTGGCACTTATGTTGCTTGCCGTTGGCGTCGTGCTGTTGCTGAGGGGCAGCGTTTTCAGCTTTATAAGCTTCGTAGATCCTGTTGCCGGCGTTTTGATCCTTGCAATAGCTCTCTATGTACTGACCCGTCGGGAGTGTTAGGAAATTAGAGAATCAAGTGTTTACGCATCAGTCCTCGGTAAGTCCCTCTATCTCAAGCCCATCCATCAGATAATTACTGTCTGCAAGTCTCCTGAATATCTTCGTGCTGTTTTCTTCCGCAAGCTTCAGAAGTTTACTGTAATCTATTCCTGCATCTCTCGCGAGGAAGGAGAAGAAGCTGTACAGCTGTTTTCTTGGTCTGAGTTCGAGAACATTTTCAGCCCCGCTAGTCAGCAGAAATGGAGTTCCGAACTTAAGCAGCAGCTTTAATAGCAACCTCGTCTCGTCAAGGAGTACCATTCTCTTAAAACCTCTCGTTCTGAGAAACTTTGAGAGGGACACTTCTATAACAACGTCCTTTTCGGCTGCAAGTTTCAGGGAAGCGTAGTCAAGAGATCTCTCTTCAAAGTCAAGTAAGACATCGACTTTTCTCCTCATAATGGCCTCTCTATTAACCTTTGCGTCGGAACTCATCACTCCTACGAAGCCTCTAGCTTTCCTCAACTTTTTCTGAAGGTCTGCTACAGACTCCGCTCTGATGAGATGGCCACGACAACTCTGGCACTCGAACTTTAACTCTTCATTAAGGTGTTCTGATATGGGTTCTTGCGTAGAATCCTCAGATATAAAGCACACAGCTAAGCTGTAACCCTCAAACAGCTCCTTAAAGTGGGCATCGCTTTTTGGGCAGAACCTCAGGAAGTCGACGAATCCGGTCATTTGAAGCTTTCCCCTTTTCCTAATTTAATTTTCGGATCCCGCATCTGTTAATCTCACATCTGTCTCTACCTTATCATCATTAACTTCATCCATCATTTCCTTTATCGCCTTCACTGCAATCTCTTTTTTCGAAGGAAAAGTTGTTATCTTTATCTTGACAGCAATTGGGTCACTACTGCCAAGAGTAAGTTCTCCTAAGTAGGCCCTCTGCTTGTCGAACCTTAGGTGAAGGACATTTCCTGCATCTATTCTGTCTTCAAGAGTCTCCTTTAGGTAATCGAGTTCTCCACTATCTTTCAGTCTCTCGAAAATGTACCTAAGGAACTCTCTGATCTTCTTCCTGTCTTTGAGTTCAACCTCAAGGAACGTGAGCTCGTTTCCGTAGTGACCCTTTGCTCTGCTGACTTCTATCTCGAACTCGAAGGGAAAGAGCTCTGCCATCGCCTCCCCAACTTTCTCCATGTCTTCAGTTGAGTGAACGACTGCGGAAACGTTAACTCGGTCTATCCTGTAATTACCCTTCTCAACATTTCCGGCCTTTTTCTTTTTCTTCGTCATTTTGGTTCTTGCTCTTGTTTCTGGCTTTTTAGATTTGACGTTCTCAGAGCTCAATAAATCTTCTTGTGGTTAATTATAAGTAGAAAACAAACACAAAAATTAAACGTGAAAAATGCAAAAGCGGTGGTAAGGCTTGCAAAGGCGTGGATGTTTGCGAGATTTGGAAAAATCAGGCCGGTAATACTGGCCCACATTGTCACTTACAAGTGCAACATGAGGTGCAGGTACTGCGAGTACTGGAGGTACAGGGTCGAGGAAATGCCGTGGAGAGAAATCGAGAAGATGCTCAGAGAAGCTGCTGAGCTGGGAATTGCCGTATACACTGCAACGGGAGGCGAACCGCTGTTATGGAAGCACACCTCGAGTACACTCACAAAAGCTAGGGATCTCGGCTTTTACACGATGCTCGCAACAAACGGTCTTTTACTGAAAGGTAAAAAGCTCGACGCTGACATGATTTCTGTCAGTCTTGACACCCTGAAGAGGGATCGATACAAGAGCGTTACGGGAGTTGATGCCCTTGAGAGAGTCAAGGAAGCAATAATTTGGGCGAGCGAAAGGTACGACGTTTGTTTGAATGCGGTTCTATACGGAGAGAACGTTGACGAAATCGAGAACCTCGTAAGGTTCGCTGATGAGTGTGGGGTTTACATAACTTTTGAGCCCGTCTCACCCTACTTCGAAGGATGTCCGAGTCTCAGCAAAGGTGAGATGAGGGAGGCAGCTGGGAGAATTCTGGAGCTGAAAAAGGAGTTCAAAAACATACTGAATACAAGATGTTACTTGGAGCTTGTTAGAAGTGGTGGCAGGTTTCGCTGCCTCTCCAACCTGCTGGTGAGGGTAAATCCTGATGGAGAGGTCGTATCTCCCTGCTACGAGCTAGATTACATAAGGGCTGGAGATGTGAGAGAGGGGTTAAAGAACGTTATTAAGAGCGAAAATTACATGAAGGGCGTGGAAATGGCCAAATCGTGTAGCAGGAGCTGTTATCTGCTCTGTTATGCTGAGCCAAGCTTAATTTTTTCGAATTTGAGGTGTACACTCGGATTTCTAAAGGAAACTCTCGAAAGGAGTGTTAGATCACCTCGCAAGCGCCAGCAGCGTTAGAATTGCCTGAAAAGATACGTAAATGTGGGGAAAGTGCGGAACGATCGTAAGGAGAGATATGCTGTGAGCAAAGTCGATGACAAAGGCGGGGTATACAGCCATAACCAGTGCGAGGAGAGAAAAAAGGACAAGCGATTTTACTGCATTTCTCCTGACTTCTCTATCTGCGAGAAACACCAGTCCCGAGAGTAGACCGAATGAGTAGCACATCGCTCTCTTCGCTTTCAGAATGTTCCCCGTTTTGCGGGCGTAAATAAGGCACACTGAGAAGAGAATGAGCGATGCAGCTGTGCACGCTAGCACGGTTAAAACGTCGAACGAATACACGTATCCTGCAAACATTTTTCTCACCCCTTTCTCTTTCACATTTCATCTATGATTAATGGGCAGTTCTGAGTTTTGGCTGGACTTTGATAGTGTCCGATCCTGTGGCGGGTTTCACAATTCCTTTGGTTACGAGCTCTCTGACGTACTCCCTCGGCAGGGGGACGCCCTGCACTATAACCACCTTTGGGTTTGCCGGGTCAACTCCGTACTTCCTGATGTACTCCTTTCTCGCCCTTCCGCTTATTTTCCTCGCCTCTTTCCAGCTCATTACCGTGTAGTTTATCCCCATCTCCTTCAGCCTTTCAGCCTCAATTTTCGGTATCTTTCCAGTATCAGTTACTATGACCTTCTCACTCCCGTCGAGAATTGTCCCGTTCAGGTAGTACGGCAGTTTTCCCTCTGCGAACTTTATGTCGTTCTCGCTCACATCGTACCTCTTGTATATTTGCAGATCCTCTTTTGTGAGCTTGTCGGGAGGTTTGAGTGGAAGTTTGGGAGACACATCAATTCTATCTGCCTAATTTCCATCTGTCGTAACAGCTGCGAAAGTAATACCCGAAATCTCAATCGCCACCAAAATCAACAGCACTGCAAACTTCAAATTCACGCTGTACTGTTGGAGACAGGATTTATATGCTTTATGACCATATCCCGCAAAATGTAATTTATTATTATAATTAAGGTAGTATAAAAACCTAAATCAGGCTACTACAAACTACATGATGAAGTGTACAGCAGTCATACAGTGCAGCAGTAAAGTTGATATCAATCGTCTTTGTATCTGCCCACAGAAATACCGGTTTTTGTAACTCTACCTTAAAGTCGTGATCAACGATCATTGGCAGGTAACCTCCCGGTCTGGTGGGGTCAAGCAAACCGATCGACGAGGACTCCACCGCGTAAATCACACCACTCCTCGCATTCAGAATTTTGTGCAGGGTTTTGACGTATCCGGTGTCTGGAGACGTTTGATCAACCCACTCTACTGTGAGACCTTCCGGAACGCTGTAGCTTACAATAACTGGCGCAATAGATGTCAGAGTGTATGTTATTTGCGTGTTTAACCCCTCGTTCTTCGGCTCCCAGTCGTGAAGAACCTGTCCCGGCCAGATTTTGGTGTTCCAATCTGTTGTTGTGGTGAACCATTTTGGCGAGTGACTGTTGCAGCCGATTGCGGAGTGGTGGGTTATCGCTAAGAAGAACCTGTACGTTTTCCCGTTTATGCTAATCTTTGATGTGTAGTAATCAACATCTACGATTTCTTTTCCTGCTCTGTTTATGCTTTCCCACCCGATATAACCGATGTATTTAAAGTTCTTAATACCGGTGATTTTGCTGTTTTTCCAGATTTCTGTAATAAAGCTTTTTGTGATAAAGCGTAAATCTTCGGGATTCTGAAGAACAAACATTCCCTCCGGCTTGCAGGATAAGAGGACAGCACTCGCTTTCAGCACTCTTTTGTCGAATTCAGCTGTTTTCCTGTCCCCACTCACGGGTATGACTGCCAGCCCGCATCCCGTTTCGCCGAGAGCTTTCAGCCAGGCTTTTAGAAATTCTCTCTTTTCTTCTGGGCTCATTCCGTATAGTATTACCTGAAAACTTTGTTTCTTTATCTTGTCACACAGTATGTGATATATTGATTTAATACTGTTGTTTTTCATAAAACTATGGTTTACGATGTACATTGAACCCGACTCATTAGTGCCAAGTGGTATTGCCGTTTTCCATGCAAGGCTGGAACTCGCTGGCTGGGAACAGCTGGATGTACTGGCTGTACAGACTGTGGAGGTTGTGGGAGTTCTGGAGATTTTGTTTTTTGAAGAACAGCCTGTAACAGTTAGTGCAACAATAATTAGCAGTACAAACACTCTTTTCATCATCTAACCCATCCCATGGCTCTCAGCACAATTTCCCAGATTGCGACGTTGGTTACAAAGTACAGAATATATCTGTAAACGTAATTCCTTTTGCTGGGTTTTTTCGGTCGCATTTTTATCTCAATCTGGTAGACCCCTGAATTCGTTTTTGCTTTAACGTATTCCAGAATCTTCCTCAGCTTTGCTATGCGTTCGGCAGAGCTGTCTGAAGTTATAGCACTCAACGCGAACAGAGCTGAGGCTAGGACTATGCCGGTATCGTTTCTCACACTAGCCAGAACAAAAAACGCCAGGAATAGAATGAAAATGTCCAGCACGTATCTGTACTTCGTTCCAGAACCTCTCAAATCCGGATCTGCGTGCTTTGACAGAATCTGACAGCTACCATCAGAGCTCATGTGCAGCTCCCCGCTCTTTTTATTCTGTACGATCTGATAGCCAGAGCACAGAGTAAGATCAAACAACCTGTGAGCAGGCTGAGGTTGTAAGCCACATCCAGGTTAATCTTTATCATAGAAGCCGTTACGGTCATGGGTATTAATGCCAATCCCCAGAGCACGATTCCACCAATCAACCACTTTAGCACGCTTTTCGTTTCTATTCTGCTGTCCTCATCGAAGATGTAAATCCCGGCAATCATGAACATCAGAAGGCTTCCTAGCGACAGCCAGCTGTCAATAGCGATAACGGACACGTATATACCAAGGACTTTGTCTAGATAATTACCCAGTAGCACGATGCAGGCTGTGTACGCGATATACCACAGAACCACCCCAGCAACAGCCCCAGCAACCGCTTCTGCCTTTCCCATTTTTACCTCCCCCTTTACTTAACTCTCCAGGCCAGCAAAATCGCAACCAACTCCATAGCGTAACCCAGAACCACCACACTGCTCTTCAAAAACTCTACGTCCCCTGCGAGCACGACAGCAATCCACAGCAAATAACCGCAAAATCCAGCCACAATCTCCCTCTTCAAACTCTCACTTCTGGTATAAACGTACTTGCCCAGACCGATCATCAGAGGAATTGGTCCGAGAAACACCCACGGCAGAACGAGTCTGAGCCTTTCTGGCAGAGTGTATGGAATGTAAAAGAGGAAAATGGTCATCCCCAGCCCTAGGTATATCAGGCAAACAACGACACTCAGAACCACTCCCGTTATTTTGGTGTTTCGTGTTTCACATAGTGTTTCACTCACTTTTCCACCTCTATTTTCTTTTGGTTCACACTATTCCGGCATGCTTTTTCCGAAAATTTAAAATCTAGTTGACTTTCAGTTTCAGAACACACTAGATTCTAAGTTCTTGGAAAGTAGCTGTATTCTATTTGAGCATTCGTTTATAAATATTTTATGACCATATCTTGCAAATTATAATTAAAATATTATACTTAACCGGAATTGGAGTAGCTAGTACTTATTATATAATAGAACTATTATTTTCTAAACTAAATTTTTTATAAGTACTTACTAAATATAGGTACTTGCTTGTATGTGTCTCTATATTTTTGACTATAAAAATTTGGGCCCCTTAGATGACAATCCCCAGTTTGTTGTAGCTGCAGCGTGATGGTAATCTTCAATCTACTCACGGTTAACACCTCCAGTTAGCAGAACACTATAAAGTAGCTAATTATTATATAAATTTACTAAAAAAGCTAGTGTTATTTTATTGTTTTATAAATTTTTCTAATTACAACTAAGAAAAATGAGATTATAAATATAATTAATAGTAAGATAAATATTAAGTATAACCATAATCTAGCAATTATTTTTATTGTTTTCAAGATTGGACAGTTGTATTGTTGAATAGAATGTATATATAAGAGATATACAGCAAAGAATAGTGTGAGGTATATGATTGTCCGTGCTACCCTGTTAGTGTTATTCTTTGTCACAGTCATACACTGGAAAATATAAATTAAAAGTTTTATGCTATTGAAACTTTAAATAAATCATATGATGTATCGCCAAGAATTATGGCATCTTTAACAAGCCCACTTTGTACAATTACTCATTTTTATCAAAATTTAACTTTCACGTAGATCCAACTAATCAGAGCCTCAATTGTTAGAAATGGAGGTGTAAAGATGTAAGCGAGCCTGTAGAGGGTAACAATCCACAACACGAAATATCGTGTACCGTAAATGTTGCCTGCAGCCATCACGCCAACTAACATGCCGTAAATTAGCCCGAGAGGCTGAAATATTGCACCAGCTCTGCTGGACCTTTTCTCCATTTCTTCGATGCCTACAGCTTTGGCAAGTCTTACACCACTTCTGCGGTCCAGTTCAAGCATGAATGCAGTCAGAGCGGCGATTAGAAAGCATACAATGGGGTTCGCCTTTACAAGGGTTAGCCAGCCCAGAAACGTTCCGGAGAAAACCAGAACGCTTCTAAGGATCAAGTACTCTTTTGGAAAAACGTATATGTGTGGCTTGAAGTTGTAATACCAGTGAATTAACAGGTATACGTAAAGCGCAATCGCCAAACTCTCCAGCAAGCCCACTCCCGCAAGGTATGCCGGTAAAAATACCGCAGATGCAATCGCCAACTCGAAGAGGAATTGTCTTATCGAGTAGATTTTCCTTCCCCTCTTTCTTTCCCTCCTCCACTTCTTAACACCTGTGATGTAAACCAGAACAGCTACGACTGTAAGAATCAACCCGATTAGGAAGGAATACGCCAGAGGTACGATCAGAATGTGATTAATTCCCAGCGTCCCGAAAACCAAACAATCCAGAATTATTATCGCAAGAACGATGTAGTCTCCCCGGGTCAGCTTCCCTTCCTTACTGGCTTCAACCTTATCCGTTTTCCTTAAAGTCTTCCGATGGAGGATATATGCACCATCCAGCATTAGTGACAGAATCAAAGCAGCAGCAAGGCTCTCTACGATCGATAATCCAAAATAATGGAATACAACCGTTAGAAAGATCACTCCGAAAATAAAATTTAAAAAAAGAAGTTCTACGAGCCGCATACTTGATCACCGTACAGCTTCTCGTTTACATTTGAATGCAGGATGAACAGAATGAAGGCAGCAGCAAATCCATCAATAGGTTTTGGTTTTATATTGAATAATATTGCTGTTATAAACAGCGGTTGATACTTGGTGAGTACCAAAATCGTGATAGGATAAAGAAGCAGAATGAACAGCTTGATGATAGACAAGCACAGTAACTTGCGGGTAATTCTGTCCTGTTTTCTTATGACCCTGTTTACAACCTTGTCAACAAAAATACCGATACTGAAGATGGAACCCAGAACTATGTGTAGTGCAGAAGCTCCAACGCACACCGTTATCTCGGTTTCCGTTAACTTTAGCTTGGATTGCCCCATACGTTTCACCTCCTTATTCTCTCACCCCGGCTTTCTCACCCTGACCCCTCCCTGACCTCATCATATCGTAGAACAAGAGAAACAGTGAGATCAAATCGGCGATGTAGACTATCACCGGATACCTGAGAAAGACGTCCAGAAAACAGGCAACCACCAGAATAAGAATTCCAATGCTCGTGTAGTACGTTGGTCTGCGCTCTGGCCTTCTGTAACGCACGACAGTGTAGAGGGCAAGTACAACTACACCCACCCACCAGAGTACGAAAGCTCTAACAGCAATCGTTTCGAGCAGCTCTTTGGTGGTTGCTGGTAAATTCAGGTACTCCAACATAGCAATGCAAACACCCACTATTCCGAGCATTGCGAGTAAAATCACGCAAATAACCTTCTCCCATATCGTGAGATCTTTTCTAAAGATTGGCATTGTTGGTCACCTCCTTAAAATAAAATAATTTATAAAATTTAAATAAAATTAACACAAACCGACTCTTTCGCACACCGCAGTGGCGCTGTGACTACAGATCCAATGTGTACTTAATTCACAAACTGCAACACAGACGACTTCACAAATAGCTGCAGCCAGAGGATCTTCTATAAGCTTAGTACATATTCCGTCACAAGCTCTTAAGCATCCTCTATTTGCAATCGAAGAGCAAAGCTTGGACACAACTTCCTTACATATAGTGCATTTGTCTGGCAACCAACTTAGGGAATGAATATCTTTTGTTATTTCTACAATCTTCCCATTTTTGAGATAGTATATTTCCACAGTATTGGAAGTCTTATTTACAATACCAATTACAGTAGCTTCCCCAAATCTGTTCTTAATGTAAATAAGCACACCGGATTTCTTACTCACCAGTGGTATCTTTACGATCTCAGTGGAAACTCCATTGTACTTTACGATTTGCATAATAGCTTTGCTATAGATTGGTTTTAAATTCATACATTTTAAATGTTCCCTCAATTTTAGTGCTTCTTTACTGTTGAATACTTCTATAGCCTTAAAGTATGCGGAGGATCCCTTTAACTCTGCAACCTCAAGACCTTTTGGTATAGTCACTACTTTCCTCGAACAACTCAGACATGGTGGAACCTTCTGCTCAGTACCCGCAGCCAGTGCTGGACCTACTGCACTCCCTACCATCACAAACACCAGCAACAACGCCACCAGCCTTTTCAGGCTCATGCGCACCACCATATCTAATTAAAACTTCACTTTACAAATACTTTCTGACCATAACCTGCAAATTATAATTTTAGTTTATTTTAAACTGTACTTGACAACCAAACTCCCAATAAAAAGCCTCGGTAGTTCAAAAATCAAAGCTATCGCCAGTACACAGACAGCACAGCAAGAAGTAAACCCGAGCATAAAACCATTCAGAATTCCCCCGTGTTTTGCGGCCAGAACCGGATCAAGTATTCCATTATGGCTGAGGAGTAAAGCTTCTGAGAACTGTAATGGCAGCCCATTTGCAGCGATGGAAACGGCAAAGACTTTTGCATCGACTTTTCCAGTTACCAGGAAGTAGTAGAACGAGGCAACCATGGCTCTTACCACTACGTCAAGCATCCAGAGCACAACAGGACGATCAGTTCCATAAAAGGAAATTGGGAATAAAGATAAATCAAAAAATAAATACAAAATAAAACTAAACAATATTGAAAAAATTAAATTTTGTGTTTTTGTTAGATTCATATGTATCACTGGTACTAGAAACTTTTACTTATAGTTTCGTCCAGAGCTTTTACTGGTTGCTGTTATTAACCATCCTTGATCACCAGACCCGCAAGCGAAAGCAGCAACCCCAGCAAGCACAGGAAAAACTGACCTTCCGAGATTGTTTCCAGACGAATAAGTGAGAAAATTAATAGAGCAAGTCCAAAGAGTTGAAGCTTTACACCCTTCAGTCTCTCACCTCCTTTTTAATACTTCCAATGTTTTCAAACCCCAGTATGTAGTGGTTGCATCGACTACGCTGGAGTTGGTTGCATATACATTCTCCCATAAGGACACTCACATTTTTTGAGCCAGTTCAGCAGGTTTTCAAACCTGATGTGGTGGTTGGAGAGTATTTTGAAAGGAAGTATGTGCTGTTGTAGTAGTCAGCGTCCACCCATGTGTACATGTCTGCTGTTTTCCAACCAGAATGCCATGCTTCTTCTCTGGGAACAGATTGCTGTATCACATGCACATCGTACCAGTCGTACTTGCCTGACCCGTCGTTATAAAGCTTGTAATATATTGTTCGGATGTTTAACTTACCGTAGGGCTTCCAGCTGTCTCCTGTCGTATAATTCAGCTGGCATATCTGCTTCCAGTAAGGTGCTGTAGATTTGATCGCCACTCTTGTTGATGGCATATTGCTGAGTGCCCATTTATATGCTTCTAAAATTATTCCAGGACTGGAGTCAGTTGATATAAATACCTTTGTTACTAATGTTTTATTGTCTATTGGGTAGTTAATGTAACCATAAATAGTTTCTCTACCTATTGGTTTATCATCTGGAGTTCTGCCCCCAATTACAGTTGGATAGAACTGACCTTTAAATAATCTCTTTACAATTCTGGTATTACCGTTAACTACTATTACAGGAACACCAGAAAGTATTTCTCTTTTCAAAAAGGATCTTAGCGAGTTTAGTTTAATGTTTTTTGCATGCTTTCCATCGACTATGAGTATGTGTCTTCCGTGGACATTTCCGAGTTCTTTAAGCTCCCTAGATTGACTGAAGTAACTGGTCAGACTTTTCTCTCCTATGTAGTATATTGGCACTGAGTTGTTTATCTTTTTATTTTCCGTGATGTTTGTGCCGGTTGCTAGGTGCTGGTGTGTTTGCATTGCTGCGATACAGCAGAGTGTTAGCGCTGCCGGAATCAATAATATCTTTTTTGATGGGTACTTCATAGAATTGGTTTAACTTTCAATTACAAATACTTTCTGACCATATCCTGCAAATTATATTTTCGAGTAATTAAATTTAAATGAAAGACAAGCCAATCAAAATCAGACCAATAACGTGGGCTGTTGTGCAAAAGGGGCAGAAGAAACGATTGTAGATCTCAATAGAAACAAGGTAGCAAATTCCGATGATTCCAGAAATCTGCCAAAATCTTTTG
>JAMOMT010000012.1 GCA_027066965.1 Archaeoglobaceae archaeon | reverse complement strand
CTCTCTCTCCAAGACCTACAACATGACTGGCTGGAGAATCGGTTACGCTGCTGGGGATGCAGATGTCGTTAAAGCTCTGCTGAAGGTTAAGACGAACATCGATAGTGGCGTATTTCAGGCCGTACAGGAAGCTGGTGCTTTTGCTCTTAACGAATGCGACGAGTGGATTGACAGGAATAACAGGGTTTACGAGGAGAGAGCTGAAAAGCTCGTGGAAGGGCTGAAGAAGGCTGGAATAGATGCTGAAAAGCCTAAAGCAACTTTCTACGTTTGGTGCAGGGTGCCTGAGGGATACACAAGCATGGAGTTTGCAAAGAAGTTGCTCAACGAAGTTGGCGTCCTTGTAACTCCCGGAGTGGGATTTGGAGAGCACGGAGAAGGTTTCGTCAGGTTTGCCCTAACAAGGGATGTGGAAACTATAGAGAAAGCCGTTGGGAGGATAGAGAATCTGAAACTTTAATTTCCGTTTTTATTTACTTCTTACTTTGACAAAAAGCATAAAGAGCGTCAATTTGTTGGTGTCAGACTGTCAATACCAGATCCTCAATAAATTTGTCTCGATAAAAATGAAAAATCAACAAATTCTTCTGAAAAATTTTAAATATTGTTCAGATAAACCCGCAGCTATGTCCGCGAAATCGTTTGAGGTTAGGGGTGGAAACCTGTTCGTCGAGGGCGTAAGCTGCGTCGAACTCGTCGAGAAGTTTGGCTCACCACTTTACGTTTACTCCATTAAGGCTCTGAAAGACAACATCAACTCATACAGAAAGGCTTTTTCGAAAGCGAACTTTGGCGTTCGCTTTCTCTACGCCGTAAAGGCGAACAATAACCTGACAATTTTGAAGTTAATTGCTCGTGAGAACTTTGGAGCTGACGTCTTCAGCGATGGAGAACTTTACATGGCTCTCCTAGCTGGATTTGACAGAAACTACATTCTGTTTAATGGGAACTCGAAGAGCGACGAGGAAATAAGGATGGGTATAGAGGCTGGAGTTCCATTCAGCGTTGATAGCTTGGATGAGCTAAAAACGATATCCAGAATTGCTGATGAGCTTGGTAGGGAGGTCAGGATAGCCTTTAGGATAAATCCCGACATATCTCCCGACACTCATCCGAAAATAGCTACCGGACTTAAAACTTCGAAGTTCGGAATTCCGTGGGAGGAGGTTATCGATGCATACAAGCTTGCTGTGAACTCTCCGGGAGTAAAGGTTGCAGGAATTCACTGTCACATCGGCAGCCAGATAACTGATGTCTCTCCTTTTGTCGAGGCGGTAAAGAGAATGTTCGAAGTTGCGAGAGAGATAGAAAAGCTTGGAGTTGAGCTTGAATTCCTCGATATGGGTGGGGGGCTGGGAATCGACTACGAAGGCAAGGGAGCTCCAACCCCTTCTGATTTTGCAGAAAAGATAGTTCCCGCTTATGAGAACGGCCTTTCAACCATAAAGTCTGAGCCGGAACTATGGCTCGAGCCGGGGAGGAGCATAATTGGAAATACAGCTGTACTTCTCACGAGAGTCAACTCGGTAAAGAGAGCATACAAGAACTTCGTGGCAGTCGATGCAGGATTCAACCTCCTGATTAGGCCGGCTATGTACGACGCTTATCACAAAGTGGCGGTTGCGAATAAGATGGATAAGCGAGAGGAGGAAGTTTACACAATAGTAGGACCGATATGTGAGAGCGGAGATGTGCTGGCAAGGGATAGAAGACTGCCGAAGGTAGAGAAGGGAGACATAATAGCTGTGTTTGACGTTGGAGCTTACGGCTTTTCTATGAGTAGTCAGTACAACGGTAGAAGGAGGTGTGCAGAAGTTCTCGTAGATGGCGAGAGAGCTTACACAATTAGGGAGAGGGAGAGATACTCAGACCTGATAGCCAACCAGCTAATCCCGACAGATCTTTTTTAATTTTATTGTTAAATAAAAAATCCCACAGTTAAAAGTCGAAAACGTAAAAGCACGTTAAGTTCTCAGTTCCACCATGAAAAAGTTGCTTATCTTGTTCATCCTTGCAGCCGTAGCGTCTGCTGTTGTTTATACTCATTTGGGTACGATCAGTAAAATCGGCACGATTACTGAGATCGTAGGAAATCAGTTCTACAAGACAAGTAATCAGAGATCGAGCCCGTTCGAACTCAACTACAGCATTCCCCGTGCCGCGCCTGGCAGTATTTCACCTCTAAGGAGCACGAACCTGAGGAATGCCGTTTGCAGGCTCATCTGGAGGTACAGCTTCGTCTGTGCTCTCGAGTACGCTTTGAACAAGTCGAACGTCGATAAGGTAAAATCACTCGCAGAAAAGCTTAGAGGAAAGACGGTACAGGATAGCGTTTGGAACATTCTGGCTTGGGAGGAAAAGAGCCTCAAGTATAACTGGAGCAAGGCAACGCTCAACCCGACGGTTATCGAGTACGTCTGGAACAACGGTGTTGAGAGCGTAAAGATAGTTAGAAGAGGGATATGGTATCAGACACCGGCAGAAACTCTTGAAAAGAGAAACGGAATATGTGGCGATTACGCAATTCTCACGTCTGCTCTACTTGCCGACATGAACGTAACGCCCTATCCAATAGTCGTCAACTTCACGTCCGGCACTGGACACGCTGCCGTGCTTGTCAGAATTGGGGGGTGGTACTTCGTCCTCGACCAGCACTTACCGCCAATGGACTTTGGAGCTTACTACAGGGAGTGGAAGTACTACAGAAGAGCTACATTCGGGTCGAAGACGATAAAGGAAATTCACGTTTACCTCGTTAAGCCAGAGTCGGGGAAAGCAGAAGTCGTTGACGAGGGTAAAATAACGCCGGAGGACATGTTCAAGCAGGACTACGATATCAAGGCTCAGGACCTGAGAGCTCTCAGCTACAGCCTGATGCAGGACTTCAAGAAGGTCGGATTGATGCCCGATCCCGCTCTCAAGAATCTGAAGCCGGGGAGCTACCTGCCTGAAGGCTACACATCCGGTAGGTTCTGGACTTTCACGTTCCCCCACTATGCCGACTACTACAACCCCGTGTTCTTCAGGCAGTACTCAAGCTACTTCTTCTCTCACATATACTGCGGGAGTGCGAAAGAGGATGCAGAAAGCTGCAACAGGGTGTGGGTGAGTGCAGATGTTAACGGGTCGAACCTCGTTTTCCACGTACTGCTTGCGAAGTATGGATGATTTTATTTTTTAGTTTTCAATTTTGGTTTTTAGAATACTATATTTAAAGTATATACGGCAGTTACAATATGTAATCCAGCATATATAGTTCAAATCACCAGTCGAGTTCCTCCGGCTCGAGAGGCGACTCGTTCACCGTAACTTCAGCGACTCTCCCGTCTCTGAATCTGATTACTCTATCCGCCATCTTCGCTATAACAGCGTTATGAGTTACCAAAATAAAAGTAATCCCCTCATTTCTGTTTATCTCCCTCATGACCCTCAGCACGACCTTTCCAGTTTCGAAGTCGAGGTTGCCCGTTGGCTCGTCACAGAGCATTATGCTTGGATTCTTGACGAGAGCTCTCGCTATGGCCACTCTCTGCTGCTCTCCTCCGCTCATCTCGTACGGCATGTTTTCGGCTTTACTGCCAACTCCAACCATCTCAAGTACTTCTCTCGCATCCCTCGGGTTATCTACGAGCTCAGCTGAAAGCCTCACGTTCTCTTCAGCTGTAAGAGTAGGTATGAGGTTGAAGAACTGAAAAACGAATCCCACGTGCCTTCTTCTGTACTCTGTCAGCTCCTCCTCGCTCATCTTTCCTATGTCTCTCCCTCTGAAGAGAACACTGCCCGAAGTCGGCCTGTCTATCCCCCCGGCGATGTTGAGCATCGTAGTCTTTCCGCTCCCACTCGGGCCTAAAACGACAACGAACTCTCCCTCTGGTATGTCCAGACTGACACCTCTTAGAGCGTGAACTTCAGCCTCTCCCATGCGGTACGTCTTCCAGACATCTCGGAGGGAGAGTATGGTCTTCACGGATTTCACCTTTTGGCTAACGCTTGTGGAGACGTCTTCTTATCGCATACACGATAAAGATGAACGGTATCAGAAGTAGAGCGAGCGTGTAGTTATTTCCTGGAAATACGTAAATTGTGAACTCCTCTACCCTCACGTGGGGTCTGTAGGCGTAGTCGAGGTAGTGTATTTCTGCCGTAAATGTGTGCTCTCCGCTTTTACCGGCAACCATCTGAAAAGTCGAGGTT
>JAMOMT010000011.1 GCA_027066965.1 Archaeoglobaceae archaeon | reverse complement strand
CAGCATCGACCTCTGCTGGATCGATTTTTGCCCTCGAAACGGCTTCTCTTGCGGCCTCCACTGCTATCGTTGCTGTGTCTTCATCAAGAGCTGGAATGGATTTCTGCTTTATTCCCAGCCCCCTCGATATAGTTTCTCCGTCTTCTCCCCATATCCTCGCTATTTCCTCGGCCTTAATCCTGTAAACGGGAATGTACGTCCCGTAAGAAACGATACCTGCCAACCAGACACCTCCTTTAATTTTCCCCCAAAACGAAACGTTAACGAAACATTACTTGAAGTACCTCCTGAGAGCCCTAATCATGTCGTTTACATCCATCTCTGTTGCTATTAGGTGTATTTTCTCTATCTCTGCTATCTTTGCCGCGATCTTGTCGACCTTCTCAGCTTTTATGCTGTTCAGGACTATCACAGCCGGTTTAAGGTTCGCTACCCTGACAGCAACCATAGGTGATCTGCCAGAGCTAACCCTCGTGAATATTAAGGCCCTCTCCGTCGTGAAGCCGTAGAGGCGGTAGAAGTCGTAGGAGTTTAGCCTAAGAATTGCCTTTATGCTGTCTACGACTGTATGACCACTAACACTCCTCTCGTTGAAGACTACGTCTTCTCCCTCTATGATCTCTCTGAGCTTTGAAGAGCTCACAGGTACTTCGTACTCCTTCATATCGAGAATGACATCCGTCTGGAATCCATCAAGCAGGTCTCTGTACTTTGCGACCGTCTTGTAACCCCTTTCCTTGTCTATTTCGAGCAGAGCCTCTATTATCCTGCGGATGAAGGCTATTCCGGGAGACTTCCTTCGGTCTCCCTCGTAGTCGCTTATGACGGAGGGAGAAACGTTAAGCCTGCTCGCGAGCTCCTTCTGTGAGACCTCAAAAATCTGCCTCCACTTCTTGAGGGTTTTACCGGGGTATTCTGCAAAAACGACTTCCCCGCACATTTTGTTTGCGAGAGCTTTCGCGGCAGAATCCATGTGTTACGTATTATGGGAGGTTTATAAAATTTACGATTGTCGGAATTGTTGTCGATTTTTGTCGTTTCTCAATGCTTAGTATTGCAATACAAAAACTCTTAACTTACAATCGGACTGACATTATGGGCTTGAAGATTCGATAACTGGTAGAGTTTATGATGTCAGTTACAGGTTATTTCTGCTTGGATTGACCGATTCGCTGTTCATAGAGAAGCTCGATGCGGGAAACATTAAGATTAACGGGAAATAGACTGTAGTGGTCCTGGTTGATGGTAGTGAAGAGCAGTTAAAAGTTTTCCTCGAAGCTGTTAAATCAGAAAAGCCCGAGATGGCCGAGATTGAGGAAATAAGGGTTGAAGAATACAGGGGTTGGAATTAGGGACATCGAGAGGTTCAAAGCTGACTTTAACACTGCCCGGCTATCTAAAATAGCCCAAATTTGAGATTAAGAGAATTAGGATTTGCTCTTGGTGTTGAGAACGTATAGAACTAAAATTATAGCATCATTATAATGATAAAATTAATGTTAGAATAAAAATTACCAATTTAATTTACCGCTAAAATGCTTAAGTTATTCACAAAATCAAAACAAAAACTACCCCCAGTAACCTCCTGTAATCAAATTCCCCATCTCTTCGGCCATCCTCAAGGCTCCTCCGTAACCAACCATCGGCAATCTATGGTAGCCGAAGCGGTCGCACACCGGAAAGCCAACTCTCAGCAAAGGAATCTTCTCAGCCTTCGCTATGTATCTACCTCTATAGTCCCCTATAATCACGCTAACGGGATTCTCTTTCACGAACTTGTGTAGGGTGTGTAAATCTGAGTTCTCAAAGACTGCTATCTTCGCCTTGTTCTTGACGGCAACTCTCTCCATCTCCTCAGCAAAACCCCTCGACTTCACTCCGGTCATGACTGCCGTTACCTTCATCCCCAACTCAAAGCAGAACTCGGCCAAGCTAACAACTTTGTTCGGGTCTCCAAATATGGCGACTCTCTTCCCCCTGAGCACGTGGCTCACGTCTATTATCCCATCGAGGGCGTAGTTTCTCATCTCATAAACGCTGTCAGGTATCTCAATCCCCATTAGACCTGAGACCTTGGAAACGAGTCTATCGGTATTTTCTATCCCTACGGGAAAGCTCATCTTGATCTCCTCAACTCCTCGACTCTCGAGAAAACTCGCACTTCTCTCTCCCTCTCCGAAGTGTACCGTTGCAACAGCAGAACTGGCGTTAGCTATGTCCTCGACCTTAGTCCCTCTGTCGAAGTAGCTCTCGAACAGAGGTGCATCTATGGCCTCCAGATCTGTCAGCAGGTTCAACTCAACAAAGTCCAGCAACTTTTTTAGCTCGGAAACGTCCCCCGGGTTCACGAACCCCGGAATTATGTTCACAAACTCCCTCTCTTCGTCTCCTCTATCTTCCTCTCTTGCCTTCCTTGTAAGCTTCCTCAGCACCTCCAGTAATGTTGTGTCGTATCCGTCCAAATGAGAGCCGGAGTAGGAGGCAGTCCTCGCGGCAACAACATCTCTCATCTCCTCCACGACATGCAGGGGTTCTCCTATTGTCTCTATCAGGCATGTAGTGTTGACGACTATAATATCGGGGTTTATTCTCTTCCTGATGTTCTCCACAGCATCGACGAGATTCCTCTCCCCTCCCATCGCCGCGAACTTCTCGTTGACACCGGTGGTTGCAATCTCTATTGGCTCCTTGAAGTGTCTGCACATAAGGTGCTTCACGAAGTTCGCACATCCTTGGGAACCGTGGATCAGAGGAACGGCCCTCTTTATTCCAAGAGTGAGCAGAACTCCGCCGATTATCTGACACATCTTGGGCGGGTTGACCTTTAGCGGAGAATCCTCGCAGATGTATTCTATCCTACCAGCTCTTATCAGCTGCTTGCCAGACAATTCGGATCCCTCCTTGCAAGCATCCAAATTCTTGAGTTTAAGGTCTCGTAAACATCCCTCGCGAATGTCATGAAGCCGTTGAAGCCAGAATAGGCTTTGTTCTGTCCCCTCCCGTTCAGGAACGGTATAGCTATCTTGTGACAGAGATGCCTAAGCTTGTCATCTGAGACAACAAGATCCGGCATTGTGGACAACAGTATTTCCTCAAACTCGTCGAGGCTCGGGTTGTCGAAGACCTTGGCTTTGGTCAAAGTCCTAATCTTCTCAATTTCCTCCTGACTTCCAAAGTAGGTAGAAACGCCCGCAATCCTCATG
Organism: Archaeoglobaceae archaeon; assembly: GCA_027066965.1. GTDB lineage: Archaea > Halobacteriota > Archaeoglobi > Archaeoglobales > Archaeoglobaceae > WAPX01. The sequence continues at coordinate 1,021 of JAMOMT010000011.1, read as the reverse complement.
CCAAGCTCTTCGAACGGCTTTATCCAGTAAATCGCCCTCTGGACTCCGTGACTGATGAAGACACTCCTGCCTTCAAGCTTCTCCCTGTAGAAGTCGAGCTGTGGCTTCAGTCTTCTCTCAGACTCCTCTATGTACTCCTCAACTCTCCTAGCTGCTCCAGGGAAGTACTCCGCTATTTCCCTAAAAGACTTGGCAGTGTTCTCCAGACCAAAGAAGTTTGCTTCCACGTAAGGAATACCAAACCTCTCCTCCATGAGTCTGGCTATGAATATAGAGCTCTTGCTGCACTGAACGACGTTAAGGTTTGCTTCGCCCATCCTCTTTATCCTATCCACAGTAGCGTTTGCGGTAAAGGTGCAGATAACTTCGAAGCCGAGAGATTCGAAGACTCTCTCGAGTTCTTTAGCATCTTTCAGGTTGAAATCTCCTATGAGATTTATCCTATTCCTATCCCCCTCTCCAGCTTTATGACACCCGTTTCCTCTACCTTCTATAAGTCTGAATAGAGTCTCGCTCGCAATTTTGTGACCCGTGTTTTGAGTTAAACCCCTGAAGCCGGCGCACTCGAAAGCAAGAACTGGAACTCCAAACTCTCTGCTTGCCTTATCAGCAATTGCCTTTATATCATCCCCTATCAAACCTGTTGTGCACGTTTGATATACGAACACAGCATCTGGCTTAAATTCTCTCACGGCCATTTCTATCGCTGAGTAAAGCTTCTTTTCCCCCCCAAATATAACGTCGAACTCGTCTAGATCAGTGGTAAAACAGTAGCCCTTGGAGTCTACCCTATAGTCCCAAGAGTAGTAAGCACAGCCTATCGGAGAGTGGACGAGATGAACAACATTCTTCACCTGCCCGCATACCACAACCCTGCAGCCAAGGAAGGAGCAACCTCTCTCCGTGTAATCCCCTGGTCTCGTTTCAGTTGTTTTTGCCTTTAGTATTCCTCTTGAACCTCTCGGGCCTGAGTTACCCCTTTCAGGTCTGACAAAGTTGGCGAAATCAGAGCTCATGGAAC
>JAMOMT010000010.1 GCA_027066965.1 Archaeoglobaceae archaeon | reverse complement strand
TTCTCGGTAGAGCTGACGACATGATCATAGTCAGAGGTGTAAACGTCTTCCCGAGCCAGATCGAACATGTGCTCATGCAGATTCCAGAAGTTGGGGAGCACTACATGATAATCTTGGATAGGGCAGAGAACGGACTCGATGTGATGACAGTCCAAGTCGAGCTCAGCGAGAAGGTTGAGGTTGACAAGGTATCGGACGTGCTCGAGCTAGAAAAGAGAATAGCAGAGAAGCTGAAGTCAATTCTAAACGTAACGGCTAAAGTTGAAGTCGTTAATCCCGGAACTCTGCAGAGGTTCGAGGGCAAGGCAAAGAGAGTGATAGATAGGAGGAAAATTTAAGGCTGTAAGTGTTAATTTTACAGGGGGTTGAAAAATGCTCGAAGACTACGTTATAAGGCAGCTTTCAGTTTTCGTCGAGAACAAACCCGGCAGGTTAGCGGCAGTAACGGAAATCCTGTACAGAGAGAAGGTAAACATAAGGGCTTTTACGATTGCCGAAGCTGGAGACTTCGGAATAATTAGGATGGTCGTTGACAGAACTGATGACGCTTACAAATGCTTGAAGGATGCGGGCTTTACAGTTACGCTTACGAGAGTTCTTGGAGTCGAGGTCGAAGACGAGCCCGGAGGTCTTTACAGGATTGCAAAGGCTCTGGGGGAGCAGGGGATAAACATAGAGTATGTCTACGCGTTTACATATGGAGGAGATAAAGCTCTCATTATTTTGAGAGTCGATGACCTCGAGAAGGCAGCTGAGATACTTGAAAGCAAAGGTATGCTTTACAAAGAGTAATTTTTTAAATTATTTTATTTTATAATTAAAAAGAAATAATTTAAGTATTTAAAAACCTATCTCCCAACTACTTCCACCAGAACCTCCTTTCTGCCAGAATTTCTCAGGGCAAGAGCTCTTAGAATGACTAGCTCCTGAAACAGGTATCTCTCTTCTGCAGTCATGTAAGGAAAGCAGTCCTCGAAGGGATCGTAACCGAATGGGCACAAGCCACTGATGCACCTGAAACTACAACCACTCTCGACGCATGCAGGTTTTCTGAAGCAACCATCCCTAGAGCGCAAAACCTCAACGCGCATGATACCATCTCCCAAATACGCTTTTCAAAGCGTGATTTAAACCCACGTTTAAATTTACAACTACACCGACTACAATAACGTTATTGACGTCAAACTATATAAGGATTTCGAAACATTCAGAAAAACGCACTGGATTTTAAAAAATTTGAAAATATATCCCAAAAACTTCACACCCTCTCTATTCTGCAAGTGAGGTCGAGAGGTTTAGCGTAGTATGGAGCGGAGGTAACTATAACGTCAGCGTATTTGGCGTAATCCGCTACGTTTTCCCCAACGTTTCCAGCAATCGCAACCTTTAGTCCGGGGTTCGCAGCTTTCAGCCTAGGAACAAGAGTCTCGAGTTCTTCTGGAGAGTAGTGATCCAGAAGCAGTAAATCGGCGTACTCGGCGTACCTTTCAACATCCTCCTTGTTGGGCTCGATCTCAACGTGCCTCATGCACTTTTTCCTCAAACTTCTTATCGCCTCTACTGCCGCTTCGACCTTTCCAACCTCAACTCCTAAAACTCTTAGGTGATTTGGCGTTACCAGAATCGAATCACTCAGAGAGTTTCTGTGAACTGCTCCTCCACCAGCTATTACTGCCTTTAGCTCAAAGTACCTCATTCCCGGGTGAGTTTTTCTCGTCGTAGCTATCAGTACATTCGGATTCACAGACCTTGCCTTTTCGACAAGTTCCCTCGTTTTTGTAGCTATAGCGCACGTTATTGACAGGAACGTCTGAGAAACTCTCCAGTAAGCGAAGAGCTTTTTTAGATCTCCTTCTGCGAGAAATATCCTCCCAGGTTCGAACTGCTCCCCACTTCTGATGTAATGGACTTTCAAACCCTTGCACGTCAAGTACTCTCCAAGGTCCTCCGTGCACGCGGCAATGCCGGGTTCTCTGCTCAGTATTTCCATCCTACCACTACCTTCGATTTCAAGAAACTCGCACGTTTCGTCTATGTAGGGACAATCCTCCTCGAAGTACAAGTCAAAAAGCCTATGCAGACGCATCACCTCCTAAGGGATACACGCACACGTTTTCGGGTTCGACCTCAAGCCTCAGTTTCTCCCCATTCCATCCTACCGAAAGTGAGGGCGTAACGCAGCACCTGAAAATGACTTCTCCTGCCCTAGCTTTGATCCATACGAGACGAGAACTCCTGCACACTTCCAAAACTTCGCACTCGATTGAGTTTGTGCAGCCGTAAGGATCATAACTATGATGTGAGTAGGGCAGAACTCTGAAGAGCTCGGGCCTTATACAAACAGCAGCTTCACCCTCAAATGCTTTTCTTGCTTTTCCAATCATTCTTAGGGATCCCAACTCGACTTCAACGAGTTCTCCACCAAAGCGTTCAATTTCAGAGTTGCCAAGCTTTTCAGTTTTTCTAGCATATCCGATCAAGTAGTTAATCCCACAGAGTTTCGCAACCTCCTTTACGGGGTACGAGAAAACTTCCTCCACACTTCCCTGCTGAACGATTTCACTTTTTTTACCGTTCCTCATGAGTACGCACACACTATCAGCAAGGGAGAAGACGTCGTCGAGGTCGTGCGTTGCGTGTATAACGGTAACATCAAGCTCTCTCACAACTTTCCTTACCAGCCCTCTCAGTTCTTCTCTGGTAACGGGATCAAGTGCACTAAAAGGTTCATCCATCAGCAAGAGCTCTGGCTTCGTTACGAGAGCTCTAGCTATAGCAACTCTCTGCTTCTCTCCTCCGCTCAGCGTTGCAGGTTTTCTTTCTAGCAAGTGCTCTATGTGCATGAGCTCTGCTACCTCTGCTACCTCCCTCCTTACGTCTTCCCTCCTTCTCCTCAGTCCGTAAGCGATGTTGTCGTAAACGCTCATCCTCGGAAAAAGTACGAAGTCCTGGTATACAACGCCCACCTTTCTCCTTTCAGGAGGCAGCTTGGTTATGTCCCTACCGTTGAGGATAATTTTACCACTACAGGGATAAAAACCAGCGATAGCCTCCAAGAGTACACTTTTGCCGCTGCCCGTAGGACCGAGAAGAGCTAAGTACTCTCCCTTTTCCAACCTTATTCTGACGCCTTCGAGCTCGAAGTCACTAAGCCTTACGCTCAATCTCACGTCTAAACTAAAATTTTCTGTGTTCTGCCCAGAATTCTCCAGACGAGACTCTTGCCACGCTTTCAACGTTCCACCCCACCTGTTTCTATATTAGATCCTTCAAGAAGCTCGAAAACGAGTATCGCAAGGAAAGAGAGAGTTATCAGAACCAAACCACTCGTAACGGCCATGTTCAGGTTCCCGTAGGACAAGTTCAGGTACAGAGTGATGGGTAAAGTTTCCGTATTCATGTACATTCCACCGGCCAGAACGAGGACAGCTCCAAAAGTACCCATACACCTCGAAAATGTAATAATGGATGAGGCAAAGATGCCCTCCCTCGCCATAGGAAGCGTAATTCTCAGAAACGTTCCAAACTCTCCGTAACCAAGAGACCTCGACGCGAACTCGTACCTCTCGCTTATCCCCTCGAAAGTAGAGTAAAGAATTCTGGCAGCATAGGGAAGGGCCGTGAAGTACTGTGCCACAACTATTGCGGGTTTCGTAAAGACTATTCCAAGCTTAAGGTAGCTACCTAAAAACACGAGAAGACACAACCCGAGGACGAGCTCGGGAAAGGCTATTGGGAGGTCTATCACGGACTTGACCAAGCTTCTGCCAGGAAAACTGTACCTCGCGAGCGAGTACGCGACCGGAATAGCGGTCAGCATTACGAGTGCTGTAGAAATTGACGAGGTAGTAACCGAGAGTTTTATCGAGTACACTATCTCCCTGCTTTTCAGGCACTCAAGAACCGCAGAAGGCTCCGGAAAAAGAAAAAGAGAAAGAACAGCGAGAAAGAGGAAAGCCGTCACTGCTGCAGATACGGCTATGCAGAGGTGCCTGAACTTCATGGAGACACACCTGCGGGTTCGAAGCCCCACTTCTTCCAGACTTCAATTGCCTCGGGTGATGTAACGAACTTCTCGAACTTCTCAGCGTATCCAAGCCTGCCGTCTTTCTTCGCGTAAACTGTAATCGCGACGGGAATTGTCTTTATCAGGTTTTGCTGAGGCGGTATACTTATAACCTCAATCTTTCCCTTCGCCTGAGCCCAAGTAACTAAATCGGCCCATATAATCGCACAGTCGACCTGCCCAGTTGCGACGTAAACAAGAAGCTGATTTACAGTCGGTGCTTCAACTACCACGTTTTTCTTAACTTTCTCCCACAGTCCGTCTTTTTTCAGCATCTTTACAGCCACTCTGCCGATAGCGCAGGCTTTTGGATCTCCTATCGCTACCC
>JAMOMT010000009.1 GCA_027066965.1 Archaeoglobaceae archaeon | reverse complement strand
GCGAAGACGTAATCGTCGTAAACGGGGTACCTATCGATCTCCAGCCATCCCTCGGGAGGTTCGAAGTCCTTTCCGATCTCTTCTGCAAGTTTTTTGAAGTAACTTTTCTCGTCTTCTTCGTTTCCTTTCTCTTCTCTTTCAATCTCCTCTACTCTTTCTTCACTCTCTTTGTGCCCCTTCAGTGCGAGTTTTAACTTCATTGAATGATAATACTCATTATGCCGATAAATAGTTTGCTGACTGCGTATTAAAATGCTATTAATGCAGTAAAAGCGAAAAAGTCAAACACTCAACGCAATCCGTAACCCATGAACATTGAGGATGTTCTCAGAAATCCTCCAAAAACTCTTGAAGAGATGAGAAAAGTTCAGCTTGAGCTAGCGAGGCTGGTATCTTTGAAGGGAGATTTTGAAGCGGAGTACGTACTCGGGGTCGATCAGGCTTTCGTCGGAGACACGGTTGTTTCTGCTTGCGTTGTTCTTGACAGGGGGATGAGCGTAGTGGACAGAGCTCTGTATGTGGAGAGGACGGAAGTACCTTACATTCCAACCTATCTGATGTTTAGAGAGGGAAGTTCAGCCGTTAACGCTGTTAGAAAAGCCTTGGAAAAAGCAGATCTGAGAAAAAAAGACATTTGCGTCATTGTTGATGGAAGTGGGATAGCCCACCCGAGGCGCTGCGGACTTGCAACTTTCGTCGGGCTCGCGCTGAAAGTCCAGAGTGTGGGCGTTACGAAGTCGAGGCTGTACGGCTACTACAGGGAACCGGAAAACACGATGGAGACAACCCCTCTCGTGGACGAGGTAAGCGGAGATGTGATAGGCTATGCTGTAAAGACATGCAGCAGGTGCAGACCGATCTTTGTCTCTCCCGGACACATGATATCTCCCGGTGAAGCCCTGAAGGCAGTTTTAAAAACTTTGAGAGGATACAAACTTCCGGAACCGATAAGGATGGCCCACATACTCGCGAGCGAGGGGAAAAAGTGGGTTAAGTCTGGGAAACTGGCTTTATCTGACTTTTTCGAGAAGGATTAGAGAGGCGAGATCGTTTGATATGTTGAGGATCACACCATTTACTTCCACCTTCATCCGATCTACCACCCTTATGACAACTCCTGGTTTTATTCCGGTTTTTTCGAGTGATGCTGGGGAGACTGTGATTCTGTACTCCCCAGGCTCGGCTTCGGATAGTTTTGTTGGTAGGAACTCGCATTCTTCACACGCGTTGCACTCGCTTGCTATGAGGGCACATACCTTCATTGCCACATCGTCGCTGACGTGGTGCTCGATTTCACAGCTGAGCTTTCTTGCTTCCTCCTCGCACACACCGAGAAACTCTTTGAAGAAAACTTCGAAAATCCTGTGGTACTTTCTTATCCTGCCAGCCACTTTCTCTCCTTTCTCCGTCAGAACCGCTCCCCTGTACGGTGTGTATTCAATGTAACCCATTTTGTTTAGTTTGGAGAGCATCTCGGTTACACTCGACGGTCTAACTTCGAGAGCTCTGGCAAGGTCGGTCGTTCTCGCAACCCTCCTTTCCCTCTTCTGAATGTCGTATATTGCCTCAAGGTAGTCTTCTACCCTCTTCCTGCTCTTGCCACCGCAATCACTTTTGTTTCTGTCACTCCTCTTTCCATCTTTTTTCATCTCCACCACTTCGTTTCGATTTGTTAGCTACAATTACCTGATCGATATTCAAAATTTAAGCCACTGGGTGCGCTGTCTGTAGGAGGATCGCAAACTCATTCAAGCTATGTCGCCTGTTGTTGAACAAATCAATGGTTTTCTCACTTCTCCTCCCTTTCCTTTATCTCCTCTATTGCTTCCTCAACGGCTTCCCTAACATCCTCGTTTTCGCTGTTCAGCAGCTCCTCGAGTAGGGGAATATCCTCCTTGCTACCTATCTTTCCGAGGATGTAGGCAGCATCCTGAATGGCTGTGGGATCACCCTTCTTAAGGATCTCGAGTATCTTTTCCTTTACTGCTTTCACTTTCTCCGGATCCTTCTCAAAGATTTCTTCAAGTATCATCATTGCTCCAACTCTTGCCATTATCTCCGGTCTCTCAAGCACCTCTGCGAGAACTAGCAGGTTCTTCTCGTCCTTCTCTATCGCCTCCTTCACCTCGTCTATCCTGCCATCCTTTAGCAGCATTATGTAGTACTCGACCCTGTAGTCCTCTCCGCACAGAGTCCTCTTGATCCAGTCAAGCAGCTCCTCAAGCGAGTGATCTCCAACGAGCTTCACGTCCTCTCCTATCACTATTGTTGGGGCGGAGGTTACTTCGTACTTCTCGCCCAAGTCTGGGTAGAGAGTCACGTCGATTATTTCCACCTTTATCTGAGGATTAGCAATCGCAATCCTATTGACGCTCTCGACGACTTGAGCGCAGTGCGGACATATCGGAGCGACGAAGACCTTTATCTCTCCTTTGCAGCCTTCAAGCTTGAGACCTTCCTCTCCTCCCTCGGAAAGTCTCAGCAGAGTTCTGAGGAAGGGCTCGAACTCCATCTGAACTGGCGTTGCTTTGTAAACTATCTCCACCTCTCCGTTCGAAATTACTATCGACGGCTCTCCGCTCTCTTCTACTTCCACTTCAGCTCCAAAATCCTTCAGTTTCTCGAATTCCTTCATCTCCTTTGTAGGGTTAGTCAGCTTGACCTTTACTCCCTCGAGCTTTTTCGTGAGAATTTTTTCCGCCCTCTTTACGTCGAACAAACCTATCGCCTCCTCAGCTAACACTTCCCGAAAACTAAAAATGTTTTTTGATTTACCAATTCTTATCTCCCGACACTTTACACCAGTTATTCTACGACGTTTATGAGATACCAAGTGGTTACTCAATTAGATGAAGCATAGAGTGTTTTAGAGTGTAGAAAATCGTTAGAATGGGAAAAACTGAAAACAGAAATCGGAAATCTGAGAAAATATCTAGCTGAATCGGAAATCAGGCTTCCTCGGGTATCTCAATCTTGCCCTCGTCTATCTCCTTCTGTACGTCCTTTGGGTTTTTGCCTTCAACACTTACGCCCATTGAAACGCACGTGCCGAGTACTTCCTTTACAGCAGCTTTCATCGTGTAGCTTAGCATCTCTGGCTTTTTCATCTTGGCTATTTTTACGACCTGCTCGAGTTTTAGATCAGCCACAAACTCTCTCCCAGTCTTGCTCGACCCCTTCTCTATTCCAAGCTCCTTCTTTATCAGAGCTGACGTTGGGGGAACTCCAACCTCTATCTCGAAGCTCCTGTCGTCGTGGACTATTATCTTGACTGGAACTGACAGCCCGTCGAACTCCTTCGTCGCCTCGTTGATCTTGTCAACCACCTGTTTCACGTTCAGACCGAGTGGACCTATGACTGGACCTAATGGTGGACCCGGAGTAGCCTTACCGCCTGGAACCAGAACCTCAACCTCTCTTGGCATGGGCAACACCTCTCAACGTTCGCTATTTAAATCTGACCTCCCCAACAACTTACTCAGCTTCGCCGCTCTTCTTGTCAACTATCCTCACGTGGTCGGCGTTGACAGTTATTGGTATCGGTACGACTGCCTCTATCAGCTCCACGGTAATCTCGTTTCTTGACTCGTCAACTCTCTTGACAACAGCGAGCTCTCCCTTGAATGGTCCGGAAACTATCTCTACAGTGTAGCCCTCCTTTATCTGCTCCGCAGCCTTCTTCGGCGTGAGGAAGTGCTCTATCTCGTGGAAGGACACCTCTCCCTTTATAACTCCCTTGACGTGAGGCAACCCTTTTATCGCCTTTAGCAAGTCTTCAAGCTTCTCCGCCTCTACGATTATGTAGCCCTTGAGTTCCTTTGGGGCGAGTATCGAGTATATTCCGAGTTCGTACTTGCGAACGGCCATCTCCATCAGGTTTGCAACAACCCTCTCCTGATTGGCAGTCGTCTTTATCACGAAAAACTTGTTCTCAACGCTCTCGCTTACCTCGCTCATTTTTTCACCAGTTAGTGTTTGAGAGATGTCGGAAGAACGCTCATGAGCAGGTATATCACGAATCCGATCATTCCGACAACGAACATCACAGCTACCGAGACTTTGGTCGTCATTATGAACTCTTCTTTGTCCGGCTTCCTTGTCATCTTCAATACGTTTATGTACTCGTTGAGCTTGGCTCTGAACTTCTCCCTATCCGTAAGCCAGCTGAAATCAAACTGAAACTCTGCTGCCATGCTCTCTACACCTCTCATGAGTAAACTCTTGGAAGTAAAGACGTTAGCCAAAATTAATAAAGTTAATCCCAACTACCTCACAAAGTCTATTCCGTACCTCTTGCTCGTTTTTGTCTTCTTTCCAAGTATCTGCGGGGATTTAACTCCCGTCACTATTACGAGAGTCCTCATGGTGTTCTCAAGCTCTGAATCTATCATTGCACCCCAGATTATCCTCGCGTCCGGATCGACCTTGGCGTATATCTCCTCTACGACCTTTTCAGCTTCCTCTATCGTCATGTCCGGCCCGCCGGTAACGTTAACCAGAGCTGCCTTCG
>JAMOMT010000008.1 GCA_027066965.1 Archaeoglobaceae archaeon | reverse complement strand
TAGTAGGACTCATGATCGGCTATGTCTTTTCTGCAGTTGACCAGATACTGATAACGTTCGCCAACGCGAAGAAAGTTCAGCTATACTTCCTGTGGAGCTTCGGAACATTTTCTGGGGTTACGTGGGACTACCTGAGGGTCATGGTTTCAATTCTAACTCCATGTTTGATTACTTCTTTCCTCCTCTCAAAGCCTCTGAACGCGATGCTCCTCGGAGAGGAGTACGCGAGAACGATGGGAGTTAATGTGAGGTTCGTAAGAGTAATTACTATGGCTCTGTCAGCTGTGTTCGCTGCAATAGTAACTGCATACTGCGGAATAATAGCTTTCGTCGGCCTCGCTATCCCTCACATGGCAAAGCTCGCACTCAGAACTTCGGACCACAGACTTCTCGTCCCGGCAACGGCGCTTCTTGGAGGTGCCATAACCGTCCTCTGCGACATAGCAGCGAGGATGATTCTAAACCCAGTGGAGTTGCCAGTGAGCGTGATAACTTCTATGTTCGGGGCTCCCGTTGTCGTTTACCTCGTGATGAGGAGAGACCTCGTGGTTTGATCTTATCTTGGTTTCAGATTGAGCTGGTGGCTATGGCTCTGAGAGCAGTTAACCTGTCTACCGGGTACCCGGGAAAGGGAGAGGTTGTAAGGGGAGTCGACATCAGCGTTAAAGAGGGGGAGATAGTCGCAATTCTCGGACCTAACGGAGCTGGCAAGTCGACGCTTCTTAAAACAATAGCGTCAATACTCAAACCGCTTAAGGGAGTGGTTTACGTTGGAAGAGAGGGATCATTAGTTCACTCCCTAAAGCCTTCAGAACTTGCGAAAAAACTCTCGGTAACTCTAACTGAAAGAATAAACGCTGGATTTATGACTGGTTTTGAAGTTGTCGCTCTTGGTAGGTATCCTTACTCTGACTCGTTCGGCAGGCTGAAAGAGGAGGACGTAAAGGTTGTTATGGAGTGTTTGAAGCTCGTAAACGCAGAGGAACTTGCAGACAAGCCGTTTTCGGAGATGAGCGACGGCGAGAAGCAGAAGATCATGATCGCAAGAGCTCTCGCACAGATGCCCGAGGTCATTCTTCTCGACGAGCCGACGAGCTTCCTCGACGCAAAGCACAGGGTGGAGATAATGCTTCTGCTGAGGAGGATAGCGAGGAGAGGTGTTGCAATACTCATGACGACTCATGACGTCGAACTCGCTCTTAGACTCTGCGACAGAGTTGTTTTGCTCGCGAAAGGAGAAATCGTAGGTTCTGGCACTCCGGAAGATGTTCTGAAGGATGAGCTCCTGAGAGAAGTTTACGGTACTGAGAAAGCCGTTTTCTCGCAGAAAACTGGGACTTTCGAGATTAGACCAGATTTAAAGAGCTCAGACGTCCATGTCGTTTGCGGTGGGGGAAGTGGAGTAGAGGTTATGAGGGCTCTCGCAAGGAAAGGTATAGCCTTCACAGCAGGCGTTTTACACGAAGGAGATATAGACTGCTGCGTCGCGAAAGCTTGTTCCTTAGAAGTTGTGGTTGAGGAAGCTTTCAGGGAGATAAGGGACGAAAACCTTGAAAGAGCAAGAGAGCTCGCAGAGGGAAAGATTGTAATAGATGCCGGCTTCCCCATCACGAATGTCAACGAAAAGAACCTAAAAGTCTTGGAAGCCGGAAGAACTATCGTTTCGATGAGAAGAGAAGGCGTTAGAGCAGACAGAGTCGTTAAAAGCATGTCAGAGTTACTGAAAGTTATTGAAAGTCTGCTCAAGTAGCTCCTTAGCTCTCTCAGCCACCACTCTTGCCCTATGCCTTTCGAGCTCTTTTAAGGCATTTTTCGCACTTTCGAACTCTCTAGACAGGGAGTGTAGGGCTTTAACAACTTCGAGTAGAATTGGAACGCTGTTCTCCTTCCAAGCGAGCTTCCTCAAGGCCTCAACAGCCCTCTCGCCTCCGATCCTGCCGAGAACGTTTATCGCATTTATTCTAAACTCGTCAACGGAGTGATTCAATGCAGAAATCATCTTCTCCTCATAACTCAGAGAGTCGAAGGAGTCTATTTCGTAACCGCAGTTTGGACAAACTCTGCAGCCTTCTTCAACCTCCTTCCAGCACCGAGGGCAGAAGAAAGCCGTCATGACTATCGCATTCTGGTCAGAGAAGCTACTGCGTAGTAAGAGAATTCGAGGCTCGAAGTTCCGAGGAAGACGCTCCTTCTGAACCCCCCGTCCGCGTTCTGAAGTGAAGAAAGGTACTTAATAGTCCTGTAGTTTTTGTACCTTATTCCCATAACGTGCAAGCTTTCGACAGCGAAGAACGTGTCCTCGATATAGGGCGGGTAGCTCCCGGGAACTTTGGAAAAGCCCCCGTCCTTCCATTCTCTCTCCATGACGAAGTCTATCGCCCCCTTATCCCTCTTCCTGAGCACATTGACAGCGTAGTAAGTGTCCTCGAGCGTCGGGTCTTTGACACCAAAGCCCCCGTCCTTCCTAAACATCTCAACGAACTTCTTCGCTCTTTCCACTTCCTCGCATTCCACGTCGAGCAATCTCAGAACTGTGACAAGAGAGTAAACCTCCCTTAAGACGTTGGGCATGTCGAAGGAGTAGGTGGCAGTTATTCCCGACTCGAGTTCATGAACGTCCTTCGTTACCTTAGCAACTCTACCCATCGCCTTCCTTAGCCTCTCAAGGGCGAAGTCGCTTACGTCCGGCAGCTCCTCACCAAGGATATCGAGAGTTTTCAGGACGAAGTAAACGGAGTGTGGGTTCATTTTTAGCGAAGATTTGAGGTAATTCACGAGTTTGTCCCTGTCCTCTACCTTTTCCCCTAGAATTTTCAGAATAAAAACAGCGTAATACGTCTCAGGCAAAGAAGACGGCAGAGGATAGCAGAAGGCAAAACCTCCATCCTCAGCTCTCCTCGACAGGACGTAGTTCTTGAGACTTTCAACGTCTATTACCTCGGAAAGTTCCAGAGTACCACCTCCGCCGTTTACCGCACAACCAACACCGAGCAGTGAGCGTGATCTACTACTTTATCTCCAACTCCTCCAAGCTTCCTCATAAGAGGATTTTTCGTTTCCACTCCAAGGACTATTAAGTCAGCTCCAATCTCCTCCGCGACCCTGACTATTTCCTCGGCTGGATTGCCGAAAACTATCAGAGCCTCCCTAGCTCCAAACCTCCTCTTAGCCTTCTCAACGATGGGCCTGTAGTACTCCCTCGCCCGTTCCCTCTCTTCTTCCTCTCCTCTGACGTACTCCGGAATTCTGACTACCGTTATGATGTAAAGTTCCTCAGCGAGCTTCTTGGCAACTTCAGCAGCTCTGTCAGAACCCTCGGAGCCGCTGTAAGCGAGGAGAACTTTCTTAAAAGGTAGATTTAGCGAGCGTGTCACTTCTGGTCCTTTAGGCGACATGCAGACACCTCCACGAGAAAACTAAGATAACTAGACGGGAAGGCAGATATAGGTTTTTGTTTACGCCATTTTACGCCTTTCCAAACCTTTTTATCCGTTTTTCGTTGAACCTAAAATTTGAAAACTACTTCAGGCCTACGAGCTTCTCGAGTTCGTCGAGGTGTTTGGATAACTGCTCGACCTCCTTTCTCTTCTTCTCCACGAGCTCAGACACGATGTCTCTCAGATCTATTGTAAGCTTGTAGCTCTTGAGGGGTCTGCCTTTGCCTCTTCTCTTCAGCTCCTTCTCCTTTATCCAGCCCCACTCCTTAAGCTCCTTCATTGCAAGACTAACCTCCGGCTGTCTCAGGTTAGCAGCTCTCTCAATCTCCCTCGAAACAGCCTCCCCGGCTCTCGAGAGGAAAACGATTATCTTCGCTATACTCCTGCTCAACCCGGTCTCGACAAGAAGAGTAACGATACGCTCCTCTTTCTCGGACAGCTCTTCTACCATAGCAGCATCCCCTCAAGAGCAAATTTACCGGAGAGCATTTATATTGAAGACTATATAAATTTTTTCGATTTAGTTATTTATCTGATAAAGTCGAATTTGAAGAGATTACAAGCGCTCTCTGGCGAAAACAAAGTAGATGGTGCAAAATTACATGCCACCACCTGTCGTGTCAGAGCTGTTTACTCTCACCCTAAGCGTCAGCGTATCCCCAGAACCGCCGCTGTAACAGTAAACGCTCACGGTTCCATTCTCAATGGGCTGGACATATATGGTTGTTATTCCTGAACTGTTGGTATAGTTGGTGTAGTTACCCGTTACTACGTTCACATAGTAGCACATCATAGGACAGCAGCACATGTACACCTCCCCGACCGCGTTACCAATCTTCACTACGCTTGAGTTATTAACACCAAAGTAAACGAGAGCGTTCGCAACAGGCTCTCCGTTCCTCGTCACTTTCGCATATAGTGGAGTTATCCTAGTTATCGTCCTGTTCTCGTAGTAGCTCTTGTCAACCCAGTAAGTCGTGTAGAACGTCGGAAGCTTGCCCACAGTTATATAATACTTCACAACCTTCCCGGAAGCGTTGAACACTACGTACCCGCTTCCGGCCTTCTGAGCGTGAAAGACGGTGCTTACCACTCCATCCCTGCCCGTAGTCACGGTCTCCGGAGAAACAGTCCCTATACCTCCGGTAACGCTGACGTTTACGACTACTCCTGGTACAGGTGCAAAAATGCTGTCAACCGCCATTACGCTGAGGGATATTGAGTCGTTGTTCGTGATCGTGTACCTGTCCGGCCCGAGAGGTATAAGTGTGAAGTTTCTGCCCGCGGGAGTATAGTCCCCCTCCGAGTACGTGTAAACAAGCACATTCACATTCTCCCCCTTAAGCACGACTTCGTTCCCGTTAACCTCAGCGTACTTCGCCCACGCCTGAGGACAGATACTTCTGAACCTTATCGTCAGGTTCTTCGCGTAGAACTCTCCCACTGCGACGGGCGTGAAGCTGAGAGAAACGGGGGAGTTCGTCGCTACCGACCTCTCTTTAGCGTTCACGATCACCAGCTTTACGGTCTCATTACTCAGCTGCGGAGACACCACGGTGAGGGTTGCGTTTCCCTCCCTCTTAAAGAGGGCTGTGTTCTCGTAAACGAAGCTCGTGGGTGGGTAGTAGAAGTACCCGAGCCCCACGACAACCCTGCTCGTCGTCAGGTTTACTGTCCTGTGAACGACACTTCCGTTGGGGAGAGTTGCGTTGTAATCGACTGTCACGTTGTATTTCTGAACCTTAACAATTAGAGGAGGTGAGGGAGGAAACAGCAGGAACGGGTACTTCCTGTAGTGAACGGTATCGAGAGCGAGGGTTGCACTTTTACCGCTCGAAAGCTGAAGCGTAAATTCTGATAGAGCTTTCTCAACAGCCTTCGCGTTGTTTGCTTCCTGAGACCTACAAAGACTTGGAACAAGCTGAGTCTGCATTATGCTGAGGAATATCATGGCTATAACGAACATAAGCACAGCTCCCACGACAGGCGAAACGCCAGAGCTCGAGAGCTTTGTTAACTTCGTCCTCTTCTCTCCCACCCCTCTCTTTCTCGAACTTACCATCATTATAATTTACATTATGACAATGAAATATTAATAATTTTCTTCTTGAGCTGAACGTAAGACGCTCAGAAAAATCAAAGAATTTCGAATCTCAGAAACCCCAAACGTGGAATCAGGGTCCTTCTGGCTTTACGAGCGAGAACAGCTTGTAAATCGTCCCAAAGTAGTCGACTATTTTCTCTATTTTGGATTTCAGTGTTCCCCACGCGTAGTCGTCGACTTCAAACTCGACATTGCTGTACCTGATGTCCTTCAAAATTAAACCGTAAGGTGGAGCTGGCTCCACCCGCTCCCTATACCTCTCGGGGTGCAGCATTTTCTCAAACCATTCCACGCTCCTGTGCCTGCTACCCACAGCCTGAAGTGCCGAAACTATGCACCTTACCATATTCCAAGTGAAAGCGTTGCCCTCTATCTCGAATATGAGAAAGTCTCCGTTCATCCTCAGCTCTATACTGTAAATCGTCCTGACGCAGTTCTGCCCCTCGCCAAACTTTTTTGTGAAGTTTGAGAAGTCATGAGTGCCAAGAAGAAGTTTGGCCGCTTTTCTCATTGCCGAAACGTCGTAGTCACCCTCGAGGTGCATCACATACAAGTACTTTCTGCTCATAGCGTACCGCGGATTGAAGTCGTCACTTACTTTCGCCCAAGCCCACACAATTATGTCGTCCGGGAGGTAAGAGTTCAGAACTCTTGGAAGGACTTTTTTCGCCTTTTCAACATCTATCGCGACGACTTGGCTCAATGCGTGAACTCCTGCATCGGTTCTTCCGGCACACTTGTAATTCGCCTTTTTCGGATCTATCCCGAGTTTTTCAAAGGCCTTGAACAGTTCTCCCTCCACGGTCCTTCTATCCGGCTGGTACTGAAAACCCGAAAAGTTGGTGCCGAAGTAAGCGAGTTTCAGAGCAACTCTCATGACCGGCGTGGGTTTCAGAAGAGAGGTATTAAGAGTTTTTGCTTTCCATACTCTACTACCTTATCCCCCACTTTCAGCCCGGCAGCGTTTTAAGGCTCTCCTTCACTCCTCTCTTTTCTTCCCTCTTCTGCCTTTCTTACCCCTATTACACTTACCAAGTCTACCCACGAGAGAAGGCAGGTGAATCGCGTACCTACCCTCTTCCTGAAGGGCTATGACTATCTCGTCTCTCGAGAAGACTTTTTCGAGGTTTATCTCGTACATCCCAGGGCTCAGAATCTTAACACTCTCAACTCCCTCAACATCCACGGCTTTTTCTCCCGACTTTTCTGTCTCCCCAGCCTCTCTCTCCTCGTTTACCTTCTTCCTCTCCTTGGGAACATACTCGAACCTGTTGTTGCCACACTCACACCCCTTAAGGATTCTGCTATCTCCGTCCGGGTAAATTCTGCCGCACTTTGTACACCTATGGGGCATCTTGCAATCTCTCCCCCTTCTGGGTTTTTCGAACATTAAATCCTTAAATATCTATCGTTTACCTATCTATGCTAACGAGAGCCTCTATGAACTCGTCGCTCTTCTGAAGAGTCTTCAGCCTGTTCGCAGGACCTATTACTGTCAACCTACCTCCACTTCCGCCAAAGAGTTTACCAAAAAAGCCCTTCGACTTCTGAGGATAGGACTCAACCTCTATTCCAACGAAGTTCTCGTGGTCGATCTCAAGCATCGTTAGTTCTATCAACTTGGCCTCTTCTTCCGGCGTTAAGCCCGATTCGAGAACAACTATCTTGCCTCTCTTCACCTCATCGAGGATCATCCTTATCTTTTCCATCGAACCCATCTTGTCGAGCCTATCCTTGGATATCAGGTTCAGCTGAACACCTTCCATAACGATCCCCTCACCCAAACCTCTCCGCAATCTCCCTGTAGAGAGTATCTATGTTCAGCCCCTTAAGGGCAGATATTGGAACGACCGGATGCTGCGGAAAAGCTGCTTTTATCCTTGCAGGAGACGCATTTGGCAGATCTATCTTGTTCGCGACTATGAGGAGGGGTAAGCCCCTCGCCTCTATGTTGCCTATTATCGTCACGTTGACCTGAGTGTAGGGATCCTCAGTTGCGTCCATGACCATCAGAACGCCATCAAGGTCGTCCAGCCACTTTATCGCCTCTATCACACCCTCCGTCGCCTCTTTAGCCCTCCTCTTCGCCTCTTCCTCGCTCATTCCGTACTTCAGGAAGTCGTGAAAGTCTATCTTCGTCGCAAGTCCGGGAGTGTCAACTATGTCGAGTATAACAGATTTTCCGTCGACCTCTATCTTCACGCCCTCCCTCAGCCTCGCTCTCCTCGTCTCGTGAGGTACATCGCTTACAGAGCCCATGACATCTCCAGTCCAGTCCCTGAGAATCCTGTTGGCGAGTGTGGTCTTCCCAGCGTTTGGAGGGCCGTATATCCCTATTTTCATCCTGTCCTTCTTTGAGAACCACCTGAACAGGAAGCTGAACTTCTTTTTAATCCTGACTATCACGCTCATACGTACACCTCTCTAGGTCAGCAGTGTTAACTTCTACATCACTTTAAAGAAGTTTACCAAAAGGTTAACAGCCGTTAACAGCTACTCAGCTATTCAAGAACTATCGCTTGATTAGGACAGACGTCAACGCAGCTCCCACACTCTGTGCAAAGATCCGGATCTACGTGTGCCTTATCGTTGAGCTCTATCGCCCCAACAGGGCACTCGTCAACGCATGTACCACAGCCGTCACACTTCTCGGGGTTAACCACTGCTGGCATGCTCTGCGATTGCTGCTCGAAGATATAACAGTTGCCTTTCCGGTGCCGTTAAGTACTCCCAGCTCAAAAGCTCTAACGTGAGAACACTCAATGTAAAGGTTTTCAGAGACCTCAAAACCCAGAAGTGGCAGTTTCTCGCAGCTACCTTTCTCGTTTTCCTTGGAGTTTCCCTTTTCATAGGCCTTTACGCTTCTTACCAGAACATAGAGTCGACTTACAGCAAGTTTTACTCCCAAACGATGCTCGAGGACGTTGGGGCTTACTTCAGCCCCTCATCCCCGTTAGTTGTCAAAAAGGTAAAGGCGCTTAGCGGCGTGATAGATGCTGTTGCAAGAAGCGTCACTTACGGGAGAGCTTTCGTGAACGGTAGGTGGGTCGAAGTAAAGCTCGTTTCGATACCAGATAAGCAGAGAAATGTTGACAGAATGTACATATGCTCGGGTAGCTATCCCGGAAGGGGTGGTGCCCTAATCCTTGCCAAGTTTGCCAAGCTCAACTCCATTCCGGTTGGAGCAACTATCAACGTCAGAATTGGGAATAAAACAGTCAAACTAAGAATCTCGGGAACCGCCTATAACCCAGAGTACGTTCTGATAACGGGAGAGGTTAGCAGTTTCGTCTCTGCAAAGGATTTCTGCATACTCTTCGTCCCGGAAAGCACGATGAAAAAGCTCGGATTCACAAAAGTAAGTGAGATCCACGTAAAGCTGTTCAACTCAAATGATGCTGACAGGGTTGCAGGAGAAATAAGGCAGATACTTGGGGATAGAGTGAAGTTCGTTTACAAGCAGAGCGACCAACCGTCCTTTAAACTACTGAGGAGCGATCTCAGGGGTTTCCAGAGCATGGCCCTAATGTTTCCCTCCATGCTATTGCTGATCTCTGCCACGATAGTTTACGTCCTCATGTCCAGAATGGTTGTGGAGCAGAGGGGTGCAATAGCTGTTCTAAGGGCTCTCGGCTATTCGAGGAGGGACGTAGTCGTTCACTACCTCGCTCACTCCACGGCAGTGGGAGGAGTGGGCAGCACCCTCGGAGTTCTTGTCGGCTATGCTATTTCCGCTGAGATGACAAAGTCATACATAGACGTTCTGAACCTACCCTACAGTGTCGTTTCTTTTCACCCCACGACAACCCTTGTCGGTTTTCTGGCCGGATTCTTTGCTCCTGTCTTTGCAGGGGTTTTTACGGCGAGAAATGCGGCGAGCGTCGATCCGGCTGTTGCGATGAGGGGAGAGGTTGAAAAACCAGCCCTTCGAAGACTTCTGTCAAGGATTAGGTTTAGAAAAACGATAGTTAGCGTAGCTGTAAAGAATCTCTTCAGAAATCCCAAGAGAACTGCCTATGCAGTAATGGGTGTCGCTGCAGCAGTTGTGTTGATAACGACCTCTCTCGCTTTCGTCAATTCCACAGACGAGATGTTTCACGTTCAGTTCGGAAAAGTTCAAAAGTTCGACTATATGGTATGTTGTCCGGAAAGCTGTTTGAGAAACGTCAAAAGCCTGAAAGACGTAAAAGATGCGTATCCAATCGTTCAGAGCTGGATAAGAATTGAAAACGATGGAAGGAGCAGAACTCTAACGCTGATAGCCCTCCCCTCTCAGAACCTCTACAACATCTACACCCTCAGTGGGGAAAGAAAGTTTCCACCCCCAAGTGGGGTCTACCTACCAGAGAAAGCCGCGGAAAACCTCAGCGTTTGCAAGGGAATGATTGTCAGAGCCTACACACCCGTGGGAAGTGCAGAGGTCAAAGTAGCGGATGTGTTTTCCCAGCCACTTGTTCCCGTTTGCTACATGAGTCTTTTTCAAGCCAAAAAGCTAGAAATTGAGCCAAACTGGATAATAGTGAAGGGAGGAAACAAGAACGAGCTCGAAAGATTCGGAAGAGTAGTTTCGATGAAGGAGCTGAAAAGGAACACTCAGGAAATGATGGGTATGATGTACGCTTTCTTCTTCTTCTCGCTCGCCTTTGGTTCGGCGTTATCTTTCGCAGAACTGTTCAACATGACGAGCGTAAGCGTCGTAGAGAGGAGAAGAGAGTTTGCCACGCTTAGAATGCTCGGTTACAGCGTGAAAGAGATAACAAACATGATCTATGTCGAGCTCGCGTTCGTATGCGTTACCGGGATGATTGCTGGATTTCCACTGGCAATTTTGACAGTGAAAGCTTTTCAGGCTTTGTACAACAGCGATGTCTTCAACATGGTGTTCGTGATATACCCGTGGACTTACGCAGTAACTGTTGTAGCAATAGTGTTCACTCTCGCTTTAGCGATGAGGCCAGCTGTAGCCTACATAAAAAACCTTGACATAGCGAGGGTTTCGAGAGAGGTGGAGTGACTTGGTTGATTTTTTATTTATGTTACTTTCAACACTTAAACGAACAAAAACAATCACAACAAAGCCAACAACAGGCTAAGAACGGAGAAATAAAAATCACAGTATCCTCCTGAAAACCCCCATAACCGCTTTCTTCAGGACGTCAGCTATTTTGATACCCGTTATTTTGTAAACATACCATATCCCAAGAATAGTCCCTATCATGCTCCCAACGTTTGTAAGGGCCGCGACAAGCAGAACCCTGAATATCCTGTTCCTGAAGAGGTCCCTCAGGGAAGTAACACTCGCTAGCTCTTCCACGTCCTTCGAGGTCGGCTTTCTTACCCAAGCTTCAACCAGACCCGAAAACCATCCGGCGGCTATGGTGGGATTTATCGACGTCAACCAAGCTACGAGAAAGGCTGTGAGGACTGAAAGAGGGTGCCCTCCAGCCAAAGCCGCACCTATTGCCGAGAGAATTCCGTTTATCAGAAACCAGTAAACGAATGCCTTTATTAGAAGAGCACTGTTAAGAGTGGTAGCAACTGCGAGAAACGTCAGGATTATGAACGCGAATACGGCGTAACCAACCAACTTCCCGTAGTTTCTGCCCTCTCTCACGTCAAGCAGCTCCTCAACCGGTGGAATGGAGGAAGGGTTGCTGAGGTACTTTTCTATCCCCTTTCTATGTCCAGCCCCAACGACAGCAACTACGCTCGAGTATCTCTTAGAAGCTTCGAGTAAGTTGGCCGCCATGTACGCGTCCCTCTCGTCTATCAGAACCTTCGCAGCGGAGGGGGCTATGTCCCTAAACTCCTTTACGAGAAGCTCGAGAACATCTTCTTTCAGCATCTCGTCCACGTCGATTTCTTCCTCCTCGAAAAGGCTCTTGAGAAGGCTGTAAACGATTTTCAGCTTTTCTTTCAGTGAAAGGTTTTTCCAGAACCTCTTAAAGGTCACGGTTATATCCCTGTCAATTAGCAGGATGTCGGCTCCAATTTCCTCTGCCTTCCTTATAGCCGCGAGCATTTCTTCTCCCGGCTTAACTCCGTACTCCTCGCCCACCTTCCTCTGAAAGTAGCTAAGCAGTATCTGAAAAAGCAGAACGTGTGCTTCTCCTCTCTTTATCACGTCGACTACTGGTATTTCCTGTCTCTCCCCTCTTAGTGCCATCAGTCTCCTGTAGTCGAGCTCGACAGCAACAGCCTCGGGTCTGACCACATCTATAGTCCTCTCAACTTCCTCTATGCTCTTGGGTGAGACGTGAGCAGTTCCAACTATATAGAGGCGACTTCTCCTGTCCCCTCCGTCTTCAATCTCCGTTCTAACTCCCTCTTCGTCTCTAGCTCTGTCTCTGTTTCCATTCTGCTCGCCTGCAAGTAGTACGCTGGCAAATTTTTCGAGCATCGAGTGAGCTTGGAGCGATGGTATTAAAAAGTTGGGAAAATGTTAAAAGTGAAACACAGAAACTTTAGTCAGGTGGTCGCGGTGATTGGCGAGATCTCTTCGATTATAGGTTTGAAAGTTTACACCGATGAAGGAAGGTATGTCGGTAAGGTGGAGGACCTCGTCATAGACATGGATAGTAGAATGATTACAAAGATTGCCATAGTCGAGTACAACCGGGCGATAATAGACAAGAGGTCCTCAGGTGTGCTCATACCCTACAGAATAGTCAAATCCGTAGGCGATATTGTAATAGTCAAGGACGTATTCAAGAAAAAGAAGAAAGAGGAAACTGAAGGTGGCGAGGAGCAGAGCTGACGTGTCGAAAATTTAATCTCAATCAGAGTCTTTAAAATCGGAACTTTCTGAATTACAAACCCTGTATATGGCCGGAAGTTCTCTGTACCTTCCGTTGTAGTCGAGCCCATATCCGACGACGAAGTAATCGGGGATCGTAAACCCGACGTAATCTGGTTTGACGTCAACCACTCTCCTCGAAGGTTTGTCAAGCAAAGCACATATTTTGACGCTCTTTGCACCTTTCTCAACGACCCTCCTGACAAGAAAGTCCATCGTCAGACCCGTATCGACTATGTCCTCCACTATTACGACGTTCTTTCCGGAAACGTTTTCACTAACGTCCATTATCACGTCTATCCTTCCGGTACTGTCGGTTCCCGAGTAGCTCTTCACCCTTATGAACTCGACTTCTACAGGTACGCTCATCTCTCTTATTAGGTCAGCCATGAAAACGAATGCCCCATTGAGTATACCGAGCATTAACGGATCTTCTCCCGCAAAGTCCCTGCTTATCTCTTCTGCGAGTTCTTTAACCCTCTTCTCAATTTCCTCCCTGCTTATGAGGATTTCGAGCCTCATGTCGTTTCCGCACACGTCAACCACCCAAAACACAGCCTCAGCACCAGAGCTCTTTCTCAACTGCATCAAATTTCAAGCTTCAATCCAGAGATCCACAAGCTTCATGTTTACTACGTCAACAAGACCGAAATCAGTTACCCTCAGTTCGGGTATGACCGGGAGCGCGAAGAAGCTTATCTCTATGAACGGATGTTCAGCCTTAACGCCCATCTCTCTGAGCATTTTACTAAGAGATTCCATTCTTCTGACTACTTCTTCGTACGGCAGGTCGGACATCAAACCGGCTATCGGAAGTGGAAGAGTCTTGACCTTTCCTTCCGCAGAAGCTGCAAAACCTCCACCCATCTCTTTAACGGCGTTTATCGCCCTCAGCATGTCAGAATCGTCAACCCCAACGCATATGCAGTTGTGAGAGTCATGAGAAACACTGCTCGCCATCGCACCTTTCTCCATCCCGAACTCCACGAAAGCTTTTCCAACAAACTTCTCCGCCCTGTGCCTATCTATGACTATGACCTTAGAAACTCCACTCTCCGGATCAGGCATGGCAAACCCATCCTTCACCGGTGGCTCGTACTCTCCGCTCTTCGTGATTATCTGCCCCTCTACAGGTCTTATCAGCCTGCAAACTTTTCCCTCAGCCGGAATTTTCAGGTCGTCAAGGGTTATCTCTCTCATCCTGAAGCTGTTTCTCACACTCTCTGGAGCTTTTTCGAGAGGTAGTTTTGGAAAGTCGCACCTGTATTCACCATCCCAGACGACGTTTCCCCTCTTCACGACCAGCCTCACGTCAAAGTCGTCGAAACCGCTGACAGAAACAATATCGGCGATGCACCCGGGAGCAATCGCTCCACAGTTCAGAGAATAGTGAGTTGCGGGGTTAATCGTAACCATTCTAACGGCGTCTTCAGCCCTTATGCCGTACCTCACCGCCCTTCTAAGCCTCTCGTCCATGTGCCCCCTCATCAGATCTTCAGGCAATAGATCGTCGCACACTATCATGAGGCTTGAGAGAGTGTAGGGAGAGACCGCCTTTGATAGGTCCTTCAGGTTTCTCGCGACACTTCCCTCTCTAAGCATTATCTTCATTCCTCTCCTGAGCTTCTCCATCACCTCTTCCAGCCTCGTGCTCTCGTGGTCAGTAGATATCCCAGCGGCAAGGTAGGCGTTAAGAGCCTTACCCTCTATTCCTGGGCAGTGACCGTCAACGGCCTTTCCACTCTCGAGTGCGAGCTCTATCTTCGAAAGCATGGAAACGTCCCCGTTCACAACTCCCGGGTAGTTCATTACCTCCGCAAGCCCTATGACCCTGTCGTAGCCGAGGACTTCCCTGACATCGCCAACTTCAAGCCTAAAACCGAAGCTCTCCAGTCCCTCCACCGCGGGAACGCAGGAAGGGGCCATGAAGTAGAAATCTACCGGAAGGTTAGCAGTTGCCTCAATCATGAACTTTATTCCCTGCTTCCCACACACGTTCGCTATCTCATGGGGATCGGCTACAACAGCGGTGGTTCCGTGTTTCAAAACCGCCCTCGCAAACTCTGCAGGATGAAGGAGAGTGCTCTCGATGTGAACGTGAGCGTCTATGAACCCAGGAAGGATGTATTCAGTTTCGTAAACAACGTCGCAAGAATAGTCTCCAACTCCAGCAATGTAACCGTTGTAAACGGCAACATCTGCCTCGAAACACTCACCAGTGAAGACTGAGAAGACCTCTCCAGAAACGACGAAGTCGGGTTCTTTTCTACCGGCAGCTACATCCACGAGGTCCTTCACCGGGTGAGGGTAGTGTATTGGCATGGCCTACCACGCAAAAACAGAGGAATACAAAACTCTTTCGATTGCCGTCCGAGCTTTCCGAAGATCAGATATGGGACGAACTGGCAGAGGTCAAACAATCGACTCGCAGAGTTACACAGTATGCTACCCTTCAAAGTACGCTTCGAGTATCTTCTTCAATCCCCTCCTCAAGCAGCTCGAGAGAGTCGACTTCGACACCCCCAGTTCCTCCGCGAGGCTTTCAAGTTTAACTTTCCTCGGATTGTCGAAAAATCCGTATTCGAGTGCTTTTTTAACGGCCACATACTCCTTGTAAGTTACGTTGCCTGCTTGAAGAAAAGGTCTCTTCTCAATTATTTTGCACTTCACACTATTCATCAACTTAACGGAGGACTCCTCACTGCAAACTATGTTCCATACAACTCTACCGTCAGACACCTCTGCGGAGGTAACTATGCACCCCGAATCGAGGATTTTCACAGCTAACGGGCACGGGTGCTCGTCAACGAACACGACCGTTCTCTCAGAGGGTTTTTTGAGGTCTATCAGTGCTCTTATTCCCTTCCTCCCCCTTACTATGTGCCTGACAACGTATATCCCTCTCTCTTTAGCCACACAGTACCTCGGCTTCTCCGTCTCAATCTTTAACCTGATCATGGTGAACACCGTGTTATTTCTGTCGAGGAACCTTGATACTTCTATTCGAACATGTTCGCATAAAAATGTATTGTCTTTTTGGCTGTTGCAGAGAGCATGGCAAAGAGTATGACGAGTCCGATAAAGCAGAGAGATGGGAGTTATGCGATAGTGCTCGAAAAAGCCTTGGCAAGTCCAGAAGAGCTAAAGAAGATTGCGGAGGTCATGGAAGCATTCGGAGTCAAGATCATCAAGTTCACGGAGTCTCAGAGGATGGTCATAGTTGGGATAGACCCAGAAAGAATCGAGGAGTTCTGCGAGAAGGCTGGAGTTAAGGTTGCCCCTGCAACCGGTAAGGGCGTTAGGAGCATCAAGTTCTGCCCCGGAAAGGCCCTTTGCATGATGGGATTGCAAGACACGATAGCGATGGCCGAGAGACTCATGAAGTTTGAGGGTATGGAGTTACCAGACAAGATGAAGATAGCCGTTTCAGGATGCCCCAACTCCTGCACGGAGCCTGCGGTGAGAGACATAGGGCTGATGGGAGAGAAGGACGGTTTCACTATATACGTCGGAGGTTCTGCTGGCAGAAAGCCGAGGATAGGCAAGGTTCTTGCTGAAGGCCTTAACATGGACGAGGCAGAAGAGATAGTCGAAAAGATAATAGAGTTCTACAAGAACAATGCAAAGAAGGGGCAGAGGCTTGGAGAGTTCATAGAGGAAATAGGCTGGGACGAGTTCGAGGTATGTGTGCTTGGCTGATTTTTTGTTGGTTATTTTCCCACCTCTCTCACTTATTTTTATCTGAATTAGTAAAATTAGCAATAAAATTTTAAAGTGAGCTGGGAGATCAGCATCATGAGCAGGAAGGAAAAGATCAGAAGAGTCAAGGATAGACCGGGAGCTGACAAACTTAGAAGAGAAATACGGAATGAGCTACAAAGAGTTCTACCACCACGTGGAAGTAGATATGTCTCCCCTCCCTACAGAAGTTTGATGTCGAGGAGGTCATGGATGATCTCGCAAAGTTAATCGAGCTACTCGACGAGAAGGAGAACCTTCTTAGAGAGCTCGGAAAGCGTGCAGACCTTTTCTCAAAGCTAATTTAAATAAAACAAGTGCGGCCGCCGGGATTTGAACCCGGGCGACGGGCTCGGGAGGCCCGTGTCCTGCCAGGCTAGACTACGACCGCTTCCCACGCTCACTCTAACACCGGAGAAATATATCGGTTTCGGTAGTTTTTGTCTCATTGCGTTATTTTATGTAAAGTTGTGTCCCCTTTGCCTATCAGTCGGAATTTGGAATATAATTTACAATAATTCTCAGAGGGCATCGAGGTCTTCAAGGGTTGAAACCTCATACCCCATCCCCCTAACTTCCTCCACCAACTCTCTTCCCGGCCTGCCATGGTAAAAGAGGACACATTCAGGGTCGCAGTGCTCCACCATCTTCAGTATCCCCTCGTAGTCGAGGTGATCACTCAGAACTATCCTCGGATACCTGTAAAAATCCTGAGCTGTTAAAACATACTTTACTCCCGGGTACTCCCCCAAGTTTCTCGGGGGTGCAATCGTTACGTCTCCTGTATCACAGATGTCTATCCCGAGACTTTCACACACGATTCTACCCTTACCTTCAACGCAAACGTCGTATCCAGCGTTTTCGAGGATTTCTGCAGCCCTCTGAGCCTTGCCTATCGGGTAAGCTCCCAGGACGCTTCCTCTCTCAACCCTCACCAGCCTGTCGATTTCGTCCTCGAAGACGTAGCGCCTTGATCCGTAAGTAGCTTCAGTTACGAGTACCTTGCACTTTGGAAGACTCCTGTAGTCCTTCACATCCCCAGTAATCAGCAGGCCATTGTCAAACAGGAAGGCAGAAGAGCCATGCATGTGGTAGGTGTGGTACGTCCTTATCCTGATTTTTTCCCCGCTTGTGCTCCTTATTCTCACAGCTCTACCAACTTCAAAGCGTTTACCTCTGTACTCCCCACAGCAAGCCTCGAGTATCTTTGCCGTTTCCACCGAGGCCAAGGCAAACCTGTTTTTAACGTTCCTCTGCCCATAGTGGTCTGTGTGAGCGTGAGTTATCAGGTTAACCTCCCCAGCTCTACCCCTAGAACTGTCCACGTGAAACGTTATTCCAGAGTAGCGGAAACTAAAGTGAGGTCTGAACCCAGAACCCCACCTCCTCCTGAACGGAAAGAAACCGAAAAACTCGGAAAAATCGAGGGAGTTCATGACTTTCTCACTTTCTGTTCTTCTTCTTCCTGAAGCATATCATGCAGTCCTTGCACTTCTCCCTCATGCGTTTCATGCACGCAGCTCTTCGAGTGGATATTTATTTTTAACCGTTAACAATCCACATCAAAAACGGAGAGTGCTGAATCAAAAGGATAGAAGGAGGAAAGAGCACAAGGGACAGAAGAATGAAGGGCAAAAAGTGAGGGAGGGAGTGAGGAATGAAGAAGGAGGGTGGGAGAAATGGGAAAAAAACTGAAAACAAGCTAGATCGGTTCGACAGAGAGAGCCTAAAAGCCATAATGGAGATAGCGAGGGAAATGTACGAACAGATGAGGGCAGGAAAGGTACCGGAGCTAAAAATCTCGACGAGAACGAAGTACAACATAGAGTACAACGAGAACAGCGAGGTCTGGGTTTACGGAGACAGAAAGTCCATCCGATCTGCGAAGAGCGTTAGAGGAGCGTACATGTTGCTCAGAATGGCTTATGTGATAGGATTTCTGAAAGAACAGCTCAGCGTCAACAAGTCCTCAACGCTCAGAGAGCTCTACTACATCTCGGAAAACTGGGGGATTGCGAAGTTCGACGAGCAGAGCGAGAGCGACAGGTTGATAGAGGATATAGAGATCCTCACTGCGCTCCAGAGAGAACACTTCCACATAAGGCCGGAAGAGGATGGAGCCACTGTCATAGGCCCGATAAGGATAAGAGAGGAAACGAGAAGAGGTATAAGGGAAATCCACTGTCAGGATGATGTCGGTGAGGGGGGCTACCAGATACCCGTAAACGTTGATAAACTAGAGTTCGTGGAGTGCGATGCTGATTTTGTGATAGCTATAGAAACAGGAGGTATGAGAGACAGACTTGTGGAAAACGGCTTCGACGAGAAGTTCAACGCAATAATAGTACACTTAAAGGGGCAGCCGGCAAGGAGTACGAGGAGGTTGCTGAAAAGGCTTAACACCGAGCTGAACCTGCCAGTTGTGGTTTTTACCGATGGGGATCCCTGGAGCTATAGAATATTCGCGAGCGTCGCTTACGGGTCAATAAAAGCAGCTCACCTCTCAGAGTACCTTGCTACCCCTTCAGCAATGTTCGTCGGCATAAGGCCATCAGATATAGTAAACTACAAGCTACCTTCAGACAAGCTGACCGAGCAGGACGTAAAGGCCTTACACGCAATTCTGACAGACCCGAGGTTCGACAGCGATTTCTGGAAGAGTGAGGTGAAGCTACAGCTGAAGCTCGGAAGGAAGTCAGAACAGCAGGCTCTGGCAAAGTATGGTCTGGACTACGTGACTGATGTCTATCTGCCAGAAAGGTTGACGGAGCTTGGAGTGCTTTGATTTTGATTTATCATAATTTTCAATTACCGGGCGATGGGCTCGGGAGGCCCGTGTCCCCAGTAAATGCATTTTCAACTAAGCTTGCAGTCTTTACCGCATGGATTTAGTAGTCTTTCAATCCCATTCTGGTCTGATTTTATCAAGAATACATAGAAGAGCTGAAAGCTTACTGGGTGGCAACTTTCAATCCCATTCTGGTCTGATTTTATCAGGACGGCAGTTATCTCGCAGAGCTACTTCTAGACAATTTTCAATCCCATTCTGGTCTGATTTTATCCAACTACAGCCTGAGGAACCTAACATCAGAGGAAATCTTTTTCAATCCCATTCTGGTCTGATTTTATCTTACTTGAGCTCCATCCCTGCAAGCTGTGCGAAATTTTTTCAATCCCATTCTGGTCTGATTTTATCTTGAATTTCCTAAAGTGATTACCCTCCAAAATTACAATTTTTCAATCCCATTCTGGTCTGATTTTATCCCACCTCCTTATCATATTTTCAGCTTTCCGACCTTTTTCAATCCCATTCTGGTCTGATTTTATCTGCCAGTAATATCCCCTCTCCCGTCTATTTAACGGTTCCTTTTTGCCTCTTTTAGCAGCTGCTGTCGTCAACCCTCAATCCTGCAAGTCATTTATAAC
>JAMOMT010000007.1 GCA_027066965.1 Archaeoglobaceae archaeon | reverse complement strand
CCCCGACCCCCACCCTCTCCAGACTCGAGGTAAAAAAGTTAGCATCAGCATCTTCTCCAAGAGTCGTGTAAAATTTGCACTTCTCTCCAAAGCTCGCGAGCCCGAAAATCGTGTTTGCAGCAGCCCCTCCGGCCTGCTTTATGCTCTCCCTCACTATCGCCTGCCCTCCCCTCTCTGGATATCTGTCTATCCTACATATCCTGTCAACTAGAGCCGGGCCGACTCCGCATATCTCCTTCACTTCGAGGTTCATACGAAGTCCCGGAGCTCGGGATACTTCAAAATATCCTCCTCGTAAAGCTCGAAATCATCATAGGTAAAACCGGGAGCGACGACGCAGGAAACGAGGGTGTAGTCTCCAAGCGTCCTTGCTGCCTGCCAGCAGCAAGCAGGAACAACGGCAAAACAGCAGTCTCCTCCCAGAACGACCTTTCTGATTCGCTCCTCTTTATCGACCCAGAGGAGTTCGAGAGGATCCCCCTCGCAGTGGAACCAGAGTTCGTCTGACATCACCCTGTGCAGTCTGCTCCTTGAGTTGTCCCTTGGGTTCCCCATGCCACCTCCGCCATCGTTGTCAATATGATCGTTCACAAGCAAGTAGTATATCGCAGTAACTGCTCTTCTCTCTCTACCGTTTGCCGTAACCATCACGGGAGACTTGTAAACCTCAACAAAGTATCCTCCCTCAACGTGAGGTTCCATTCCGAGTTTTCTCACGAGCTCTTTTGCCCTTTCAATTCCCCTGCTCATGTTTTTGCCTCTTATAATATTACGATTTATACAATCTCTTTTTCAGCCTTCTCCGCTTTTCCCTGTTCTTCTGAGTCTATTTTCTTTAGGAGCTCATCTATCTTCTCTATTTCCTCCCTAAGTTTTTCGAGAACAGCACTCGTGTCGAAGTACTCGAGAGGTGCCCCACACCTTGGGCACATGAAGTTAAGCTCCATTGCCTCCTCATAGCTTACTTTAACGCACCCGTTGGAGCAGATATAGTAAACGTTTGATTCTTCGGTTTCAAGCTTTTCCTGCAGTTTTTTCTTAGTTTTCAGGAGTTCTTTCCTCAGAACTTCCTTCTCCCTCTCGTAGTGGATTCGCCAGTAGTACTCCATCCACCCAGTTTCGTCGTCCCTCTTCCTCCTGTAATCCGCGAGACCTATCTCGTACAGGTAGAATAGAGCTCTCCTTATGTCGTTTATCTCGATTCCGAGCTCGTTCGCAAGCTCTTCGTCCGTAAACTCCCTTTTTGGGTGCAGGGTGTAAATTATCAGCCCGACCTCACCTGCTACCCTCTCTATGAGCTCCCTGATTATGTCTTCCTGCTCCATTGTTACGTTCACAGGCTTATTATTTCCGCAACGAGGTATTTAACGTTTTATGCTTTTGCTCTTTCCTCCTTAGATTTCGACGAATTTTTCAATTATCCAGAGCACAGGTTTCGCAACTCTACATCCGGTAAAAAGGGTAGAATAAGGTGCAGGACTAGCGAGCCAAAAAGCAGGTTAGCTTTAAAATCTGTAGAGTTTATCGCTACCGAAATGGCTGGTGGAGAGAGGAAAGAGAAGATCAGGATTGCAATGGTCGGAAACCCTAACGTTGGAAAGACGGCGATACTCAACGCTCTCACAGGAGGAAACTTTCAGGTCGGAAACTTTCCCGGGACGACTGTAGAGAAGAAGGAGGGAAGGAGCGTAGTAAACGGAGTTACGGTCGAGTTTGTCGACCTCCCCGGCATATACGGGCTCGAGGCTTACAGCGCGGACGAGGAAGTTTCGAGGAGATTTCTGATGGAGGAAGACTACGACCTAATTCTCAACGTTATCGACGCCTCCAACCTCGAGAGAAACCTCTACCTGACCCTCCAGCTCTGTAACCTTGGGGCCCCCATGGTCGTGGCTCTTAACATGCTCGATGAGGCGAGAAAGAGGGGAATAGAAGTTGACTCCAGAACCCTCTCAGAAACACTCGGAGTGCCAGTCGTCGAAACTGTTGCCGTAAAGGGGGAGGGAATAGAGGAACTAAAGAAAGCGATATTCAGTCCAAAGAGGTGCAGGCTTAGAGCTAGGACGAGAGAGGAGGCCGTAAGGCTTGCGGAGTCGATAGTCAAGTTCGTCGTGAGGAAAAGAGATGAGGGCTTACATTACCTCGACAAGATAGACGAAGTTTTCACGGACCCTGTCCTAGGCATGCTCGTCTTCCTCTCGACCATGTGGATGCTGTTCAAGTTCACGTATCAGGTCGCTTCTCCGCTCGTAGCTCTGATAGAGGTGGGGGTGGACACCCTCTCCTCTCTTGTTGGAAGTGGCACCCTCCTCACATCCCTGCTGAGCGAGGGTG
Organism: Archaeoglobaceae archaeon; assembly: GCA_027066965.1. Lineage (GTDB taxonomy): Archaea > Halobacteriota > Archaeoglobi > Archaeoglobales > Archaeoglobaceae > WAPX01. The sequence continues at coordinate 17,182 of JAMOMT010000007.1, read as the reverse complement.
TGATAAAGGGAGTAGGAAGCGTCCTCGTCTTCGTTCCGAACATAGCCTTCCTCTTCATGGGACTCGCGTTCATGGAGCTGAGCGGTTACATGGCGAGAGCAGTATTCCTCATGGACAGAATCATGAGCAGGCTTGAGCTAAACGGTAGAGCAGCGATACCGATGATAATGGGCTTTGGTTGCAACGTTCCAGCTATACTCACGGCGAGGGGGATAGAAGATCCGAAAGTCAGGATGGCGACTATACTCAGCCTCCCTTTCATCTCCTGCAGTGCGAGGCTACCAGTTTACGTTCTCCTTGCCGGTCTCTTCTTTCCCGGGAGGGGTGGAGAGGTAATAATGCTGATATACCTGATAAGCGTCGCTTTCGCGATGCTCTCCGCCTACGCACTCAGAAAACTAATCTTCAAGGGGGACGCCGACTTCGTCATGGAGATGCCCCCTTACAGGATTCCCAGAGTCAGAGATATCCTAAAGAACGCTTGGGGTGGGTTGAGGCACTTCCTCGAGAAGGCGGGAACGATAATTCTCGCCATGTCAGTTGTTCTCTGGTTCATAACGAACTTCCCAAATAAGACTGACAGCTACGCCTTCATGCTCGGAGAGGCAATAAGCCCTCTTTTCTCCCCCATGGGGTGGAACGGAAAGGTCGCGGTGGCTCTGCTCACAGGTCTGATAGCGAAGGAGGTAATAGTGGAGACTCTCAGCATAACAGCTCCAAACCTCCATGCCATGCTTACGCCTTCGAGTGCTTTCGCCCTCATGGTCTTCATACTCTTGTACATGCCGTGTGCAGCAACTCTCGCAGTCATAAAGAGCGAAACTGGGAGCTGGAAATGGGTAGCTTTTTCGGCCGTTTACAGCTTCTCGATAGCTTACGTCGCATCTCTCTTCTTTCTGGAACTGGTAAAAGTAGTGTGGGTGGTGTAAGATGAAAGCTTCCTGCGTCGCGTACTCGGCACTGTTTCTCTCAACTGCAATCCTCCAATTCAAGAACTCACCCCCAGACTCTTTCGTTCTAATGACGATCTCGCTAATTTTTGCGATCTCAGTTTTCAGGGGGGAAGTTTACGCTCTCTCAGCCTCCATTCTGGCTGTGGTTTTTGCAGCCTTGTCAGTCCTCTCAGCCCTCTCCTCCTCGATACTTATGCTTCTTTCTCACAAACCGATCGCAATTGCGTTCAAATCCCAGCTTGGAGTCGTTGGATTTCTCACCTTGCCGGTTCTCCTGAAGGTCAGGAGCCATAGCCAGAAGCTAGGAGGCTAAGAACTGCAAACGGAAAAAACAAAAAAGTTTGTGGGTGAGCTCTCAGCATGTTTGACATAAGGGAGAAGCCGTTCATAGTTTTCTGGGAGCTGACAAGAGCGTGCATGCTCGCGTGTAAGCACTGCAGAGCGAAAGCTCAGAAGAAGAGACACCCCGACGAGCTTACGACAGAGGAGGCTTTCGGAGTTATAGACATGCTCAGGGAGTTCGGGAAACCCTACCCACTCGTCGTTGTTACTGGTGGTGATCCTCTGATGAGAGAAGATGTCTTCGAGATAGTGGAGCAGGCCTCGAGTTCCGGGATAAGGGTAGCCATAGCCTTCAGTGGAACTCCACTTGCGACGAGGGAGAAGATAGAGAGGTTGAAAGATAGCGGCGTGGCGAGGGTGGCGATAAGTATAGACGGGAGCAACGCTGAAGTTCATGACTCCTTCAGGGGTATAAGAGGGACTTTCGAGACGAGCATGAGGATAATAGACGATGCCGTAGACGTTGGCCTGCCCGTTCAGATAAACACGACCGTTACAAAGTTCAACCTCCACGACCTCCCGGGGATGGTGGAGCTTTGCCTAAACAAGAGCGTCGTGCTGTGGGATGTCTTCTTCGTCGTGCCAACGGGAAGGGCAAAAGCGGAGTACATGCCCTCTTCTCAGGAGTTCGAGGACATTCTTTGCTGGCTGTACGATGTCAGCAAACTCGGCCTCAACGTGAAGAGTTCAGCAGCCTGCCACTTGAGAAGGGTTGAGTACATGAGGGATAGAGGGGTGATGCCAGAGACGGGAGAACTCTACAGGGAGCTGAAAGAGAGACTTGAGAATGTGGAGAAGAGGGCTAAAGAGGTTGAAAAAGTGGAAGGAGGAGGGAGTGAGGGCGAAACAAAGGGAATAGTCGCTGGAGCTCACGGTAGAAGTCTCGCGAGAGACGGCATAGGTAGGATGATGGGTATCACGGACGGTAGGGGTATGTTCTTCATCAGCCACATTGGAGAAGTTTACCCGAGCGGCTTCCTGCCTTTAATAACGGGAAACGTCAGGGAGAAAACACTCCAAGAAATATATATGGAGTCTCCCGTCTTTCAGGACCTCAAGGACCCCGAAAGGCTTAAGGGTAAGTGCGGAAAGTGTGAGTTCCGCTACATATGTGGGGGAAGCAGAGCGAGGGCTTACGCCGTCTATGGGGACTACCTCGCTCAGGAGCCGAGGTGCATTTACAAGCCCGGAAAGTTCGAACTCGTAAAACCATGAAGAAGGAATGGCCACTCGTAATAGCTCCTGGAGTCGTTGCTTACGCTATAAGTAGAGCCTTTCCCGTATTTGACCCTCTCTTTCTTGCTCTGATGTTCGGGATAATCGTAAGCTCCGTTTTTCCTAGGAAGCTTGATGGTGTGGCTGAGGAGGTCCTTTCAGTCGTTCTTCCGGCTGGAATTGTTCTGTACGGCTTCAGAGCGAGAATTCCCTCTCCTCACATTCCCGTGAAGGTCGTTGCTTTAACAGCCTTCTCCGCCCTCACTATGGGTATCTTCGTTTACTTCTTCGCCAGAATGCTAAAAGTGGAGAACAGGCTCTCTGTTCTGCTCGCGTGCGGAACGGCGATATGCGGTGCCTCTGCAATAACGATCCTGTCTTCGATAGTTAAGCCAAGGAAGGGAGACTTCTCAGCGGCAATACTCGTGATTACGGTTGTGGGACTTACCGGAGTCATCATGTACCCGGCACTCCAGCATGTGCTGAAGCTAAGCAGCTACGGTTACGCCGTGCTTTGCGGTGCAACTCTACATCAGACGGGGCTAGTAGAGGCTGCGACGAAACCTTTCGGCGAGAAGCTCGTCAGAGAAGCGCTATCCGTCAAGGGAATAAGAATTGCCTTGATATCGGTTGCCGCACTCGTAACCTCTTTGGTATACTCTGAAAAGAGGTTTTACGTTCCTTGGTACATTTTCGCGTTTCTCGTCGTATCTATTCTTTCGAGCTTCATGATACCAGAAGGAGTCGTGAAGTTAGTCGAACCCCTCTCTACCCTCGCCTTTTCGATAACGCTTTCGAGCATAGGGGTTTCAGTGAGGGTGCCAGAGGTTCAGGATGCGGGATTGAGACCTCTGCTCGCGTCATACGCTGGTTGGTTCTTTTCCCTCGCCCTCTTTCTCGTGGCCCTTACATCTATGCTCGGGATTAGCTGAACCGAGGCTGAAGTGCGTGCATACGCAGATTAAGGTGCTGAAAAGTGATGGAGGGTAGAACAACATTTTAGCAGAACAACATTTTAAAAGTCTGGAAACCCAGAACTTCGACGATGGGTAAAAGTTCGCAGGAAATCATTGGGCAGTTCGAGGATAGGTTTTATGTGAAGGAAGAGGCCAAACCGAGTGAGGAATATGGCTGTTATCCGTACAAGAGGCCGGTGGGGGAGTACATAAGAAAGGGCTTCGTGTGTATAGACAAGCCGATGGGTCCAAGCAGTCACGAGGTTGTGGTGTGGGTTAGGAGGATACTCGGAGTCGAGAAGACAGGCCATGCGGGAACCCTCGACCCAAGAGTTACCGGAGTTTTGCCAGTCTTCATAGAAGATGCTACGAAGCTCGTCAGGTTTCTTCAGGGTTCGGAGAAGGAGTATGTAACACTGATGAGACTGCATGCGGATGCCTCTGAGAAGGAGGTAAGGAACACTCTCAGTAAGTTCGTCGGTAAAATATACCAGAGGCCCCCACTCAAGTCTGCCGTTAAGAAGAGGCTGAGAATTAGGGAGATCTACGGGATAGATGTTCTGGAAGTAGAGGGGAGAGATGTTCTCTTCAAGGTCAGATGTGAGGCTGGAACGTACATAAGAAAGCTATGCACCGATGTGGGAGAAGTCATGGGCAAGGGTGCTCACATGCAGGAACTCAGGAGGACGAAGACCGGGCACTTCGACGAGAGCATGTGCTACACTCTCCACGATCTGCTTGATGCGTACATCTTATGGAAGGAGGAGGGGGAAGAGAGGTACATAAAAGAGGTCGTGAAGCCCATGGAGCTGGCAGTCGTTCACATGCCGAAGATAGTGGTAAAGGACACGGCTGTCGATGCGATATGTCACGGAGCGAACCTTATGGCGAAGGGGGTCGCTTACGTGGAGAAGAACGTCAAAGCCGGGAGGGAAGTTGCGATTTTCACGCTGAAGCACGAGCTCGTTGCGATGGGCAAAGCTCTGAAGGACGCTGAGGACATAGTAAAAATGAGGAGCGGGGAAGTCGTTGACGTTGAAAGGGTAGTCATGGAGAGGGGCGTTTACCCTTCGGTGTGGAAGAAGTCCTAATCAGCCAAACTCCCAGACCCCTTTGTTTCCTGTGGAGTTCTGATTTTTGCTGTTTGGTTGGAGGAAAGGTGGTAAATTGGATGAATTCAGGTTTTTGCAAGTTTAGAGTGGAAAACGAACTCTCGTTCGTGTCCTTCCCGCCGGGGATGTTATGCAATTTTTCTTATTTCACGAAAATTGCCGTTTTAGTACATAATCTTTGAACTATGGAGGGCTGTACGCAACAACATATTACCCAGAATATCGACCAAAACCAAAAACAAAAAAAACCGTCAAGCAGCGCCGTCGATTTCCACCTTAACAGCAACTGTTACGGGTAAAAACGGAAGTTATACAAACTCGGCTTTCACGCGGTTGACGAAGCCGGGGACCATCTCCAACAGGTTGACTATTTCAAGCAGCTCGTTCTCTGAAATTCTGTAATACTCGTGGGGTAATGAGGTTCCTGAGGAATATGAGTCTTTTAACTCCCCCCACTTATGTAGCCAGCTTCCTCCAGAACCTCGAAAAGCTCTGTAAGTCGAGGGAAAACCGGACCCCTTCTTTTTAACCACGTAGTAGCCCCTTTAAATTATCCGATTTGAGCTTTTTGCTCCCTTAAAATGCCTTTCAAACCTCAAAATGCTCTCAACCTTCCTATGTCCACCTCGCTTTCTGGATTTGGATTCTCAGGAATTACTGCAATGTCGATGTCGGATAGAGAGGTGTAGCCTCTCCCTTTGCGTGAGAGTCGAAAAGGTAGATTGTAATGACATTGGGGGGTGAGAATTAATTGTTTCAACGATCTTGGGGACCCATTTCGTTAGTTCCATGCTTCTGGTTCTGGGAGTGAAATTTAATAACTTTTTATTTTGCTGAAAACATTCGTGGTTCGTATTGAGGAGACAGAATGGAAAAGTTAAATGCTAAAAGCGACAAAATAAAATTTAAAAAATCAGGCGTCAAGCCCAAACTTCTTCGCGTTCTCGTCAGCAACCCTCTGCAGCTCTGCTATTACTTCCTTACCCTTCGGGTGTTTGAAGAGGTGCCTGAACCTCCTCTGAGGTTTTAAGTATTCCTCGACTGGCTTTCTGTCCTTGATCTTCCTCACTCTCACCAGCTGCCCGTCCTCGAACTCGATGAGCGGGTAGAGGGCAGTCTCAACGGCCAGCCTCGCAACCGGTATAGCCTGCTTGCCGTCGATACCCCATCCCGTGACGCAGACGGAGTGAATCTGGATGTACTTCGGCCCCTCGAACTCCAAAGCTCTCTTCACCTTCCTCGTTATGTCCCTCGGAAAAGCGACGCTCGCCGTTGCTACGTATCTCGCTTTGTGTGCCAGAGCTATGGCCGGCATATCCTTCTTCGCCTTCACCTTACCCGGCAGAACCTTTCCTGCTGGGGTGGTTGTTGTGCTAGAGCCGGGAGGCGTTAAACCGCTCTGCTGGTTTCCAGTGTTCTGATAAGCTTCGTTATCCAAGCAAACGTAGAGGACGTCGTGCCCTCTGTCGAACATTCCAGAAAGGCAGCCAATTCCTATGTCTGCAGTGGCTCCATCTCCGGCGAACACCACTACTGGCCCCTCATCTTTCCTACCGAGGGCCTTAAGAGCCGCTTCAATCCCAGCAGCAACAGCAGCGGCGTTCTCGAAGACTGAGTGAATGTAGGGCACACCCCAAGCACTCTTTCCGTACTGGGAGCTTATTATCTCGAGACAGCCAGTGGAGTTTGCGACGAAACACGGCCCAGTAGCCTCTAACACACTCTTTACCGCTATCGGCAACCCGCAACCGGGGCAAGCTCCATGACCGCTACCAAAAAGTCTCATGTTCTCGCTCACACTATCACCTCTTCATAATCCTTAAGGCCTCTGAAGTACGTCCCCGGCTCGACTTTGTTTTCCATTACCTCCTCGATTATGCTCTTCACGAGGTTTTGAGGCACATCTCTCCCTCCAAGTCCAACCACCGGGGAGTAAACGTCTATCGCCTTCTTGTGTATCGCAGACTTGACATCGAGAGTAACGGGGGCATCACTTCCCATGGACAAACTCCTCTCGAAGACTATCACCTTTTCAGCGTTGTCAACGGCCTTAGCGATCTCGTCAGCCGGGAACGGTCTGAAAGTCCTGATCTTGATGAATCCGACTTTCTTGCCCTCGTCCCTCAGCTCCTTTACAACTTCCCTCACCAGTCCAACGAGAGAACCCATCGCCATAACGCAAACGTCAGCGTCCTCGCAGTTCTCAGCAACTATGTTGCCGCCCCAGTCTCTTCCGCTTATCTCAGCCCACTCCTTGTAGACATCCTCTATGACCTTCCTCGCCCTCTCCATCGCGTTGTAAACGGCCACTCTGAACTCCATGTAGCTCGCAGGAGTCGCGTAGCTGCCGAAGGTGTATGGCTCTTTGGTCGTCATCTTGACTGGGGGATCATAGGGAGGTAGGAATTCGTCAACGAGCTCCTGGCTGAGCAGATCGACAGGCTCGTAAGCGTGAGTTAGCTTGTAGCCGTCCATGCACACCATCATTGGCAGCAATACCTTGTGGTTCTCCGCTATCTTGAACGCCTGAGGCATCATGTCGTGGACTTCTTGGTTGTTTTCCACGTACATCTGAATGATTCCTGCATCTCTCATCGCCATGCTGTCCTGGTGATCGTTCCATATGCTGAGGGGAGCACTCAACGACCTGTTCGCTATCGTGAGCACTATGGGCAACCTCATTCCGGCGGCGTTCCACAGCACCTCACTCATTAGAATTAGACCTTGGGAGCAAGTTGCCGTGTAAGTCCTTGCTCCCGCTGCAGAAGCTCCTACGAGGATTGAGGCAGCTCCAAACTCGGATTCAGCCGTTATGTACTCGCAATTGCCAAGTTCTCCATTTGCATACATCTGGGCTATGTTCTCAACTATCTCGGACTGCGGAGTTATGGGATACGCACAGATAACATCTGGCCTACAAAGCTTGACGCTGTAGGCAACAGCATAAAATCCCCTAACAACTTTCATCATGAAAATCACCCCTTGTAAATTTCCTTAATCTCCATCTTTATCGCATCGTGTCTGCAGACGACGCTGCAAGTCCCGCATCCCTTGCAGTAGTCGTAGTTAACCTTCGCAACTTTCTTCTTCCTGCCCTTCTCGTCGACCTCTCCAGTTTCGACGAGCTCTATGCACAAGTCGGGGCAGTAAACAACGCAATCCCCGCAAGCTTTGCAGTTCTCTTCTATTACAACAGGATACTCAGCCCCCCAGTCTCCAGTCTTAATTTTGAGAGACTCAAGAGGTCTTGAAACAGCCCCAAGGGTTATCCTGAGCTTTTCACCCACACTACCACACTCCTTTAATTGTCATAAAACTTCACTTCTGTAAAACGAGCTCGGGCAACTTCAGTCCGAGCTCCTTAGCTTCATTCCTCCTCTCCTCCATTATCTTGTAAGCTGTTTCAACTAAGTCTGCATTCTTCTTGGCTATCTCCTCTCCCTTCTTCGAGAACCACTCCAAAATTGTGTCTCTCAGTGTTTCAAGCTTCACTAATCCTGTTAATCCTGCGAAAGCTCCAACCATAACCGTGTTCGTTATCGGCCTGCCAAGGTGCTCCATTGCGAGCTTCGTCGCGTTTATAGCGAAAACCTTCACTCCGAGTTTCTCCTCGAGCTCCTTCTCCCTCGGGTAGTTAGCGACGACAAATCCTCCCTTCTTTAGCCCTGAAACGACGTTTACGGATTCCATAACTGTCGGATCAAGAATTACAACGTAATCGGGCTCGTATATTTCGTCCCTGAGAACTACTGGCCTGTCAGAGACCCTGAGGAAAGAAGCCACTGGCGTCCCCCTTTTCTCAGCACCGAACGTTGGAAAAGAGAGAGTGTAAAAGCCCTCCTTGAACGCTGCCACTGCTAAGACATCTGCCGAAGTGACAACTCCCTGACCACCCCTACCGTGGAACCTCACTTCCAGTAGAATAAAAATCCCCCCAAAGCCTTTTGCGACAAAAGACGAGGGAGAGTTTAATAAATTTTGTCATTGTTTATTGTTGACATGTTTCTGCGGTCTTCCTTTGTTTTAACATGGTAATGGACGAAGTTATTGTAGATAGAATTTACACTTTTTCTTTACGATCGACTATGTGGTTTATTGCTTAATTTCGTGCTAATAAACTTGCTCTTACACTCCGAGTTTTGACTTATTTTCCATGTTCCTCTTCTGTCACTCCATTACAGCGACGTGAACTATTGACAAAACTACTTTCCTTGTCGTCAATGAATTCGCGCAAAATTTTATCCAGAACGGCATTTGAAATACCCTCTTTTCCGTACAGTTCCGCGATTCTGACGAGGTTCCACCTGTCTATCACCCTATACCCGAAGTAGAAACCAAAAACCGCTGCTACGAGCCAGGAAAGCTCTTCTATCATCCCGGCCCTCGCCTCGGGAGAACTCAGCAAAACGTACGAGTAGGAGACTGAAAACAGGACGAACGTTGACACAGCGAGAGCTCTTCTCACGACATTTCTATTGTAGCTTCTGGCAGACTTGTGGAAGATGTATAAACTAAATGCGAGGGCAGCAGGTCCTGAACATATTAGTAAAAATGCCGGAAGTGTAGACTCCTCTAAGCTCATAGTGTAAGGTAGTCAGACCAATACTTTTGTTTTATCATTTTACAGTTTTTCAGGTTTTTCACACTTACCCTAACTCGTTTTTCGGTCTCACGAGACTACGTGCTGTTCTCTTCCTTAAATTGCCAGCAGCGAACAACTTTAAATAACTCTCCTGCCTATTCGCCACTCAGGTTAAAAGTACCGGTCAGGTCCTGCTTGATTAAGCGCTGAAAGCGTCTGAAAACCGGAAAATCCAGAAAATTCGGAGTTGATCGGAGTGAGCGGAGAGTTCACGATAACAGAACTCGCGGAAATACTCGTGATGATCAGGCAGAAACTTCTGAGAGTTTTCGCCATAGTCCTCGCAGTCTGGTTCGTCAGCTTCGCCTTTATAGCTGATCCGCTTATAATGAAGATAAAGCACGATCTCCTGCCTAAAGGTGCAGAACTCATTTATCGAACACCTCTTGAAGGTTTCATGCTCAAGATGAAGATATCTCTCGCTCTCGGAATAGTTGCCGCTATACCCTATATTCTATATATAGCATACAAGACGCTAAAGGAGAGGACGGAACTTTTGAAGGACTTCGAGTTCACGAAAGGTCAGGCGATAAAGTACGGCATCGCGTCGATACTCCTGTTTATCGCCGGAGTGGCTTACGGGTATCTGATAATGCTGCCAATTTTCATGAAGTTCCTCTTCCACATGGCTCAGAGCGAAGGTGTCCTTTCCTACTATACGATCTCGGACTTCGTAATGTTCGTCGTCAAAATGCTGCTCGTGTTTGGTCTGGTTTTTCAGATGCCGCTCGTGATGATCCTGCTCGTCGGGAACGGGATAGTCAAGTACTCTACAATAAAGTATTACTGGAGGCATGTTATTGTGGCGATATTCACGATAGCGGCAATAATAACTCCTCCCGATGTTCTGACTCAGATGATGGTTGCAATTCCGATGGTGCTGTTTTTTGGCATAAGCCTCGCTGTTACGAAGGTCGTTTACAGGAACAGAATAAAGAAGGAGATGGAAGAGCTAAATCGCTCTGTCGAGAGGGCTGAAGGTGTTAAAGTCTGAAATTTGGAATTTGAAGTTTTGAAACCCTCGGGAGGTGAGAAATTGCTCGTGCTTGCAGGGATGGGAGTTCACGACTGCATGGACACATCTTTGAAGGCAGTAGAGGCTTGTAAGAAAGCTGATGCCGTTTACGCCGAGCTTTACACTTCGAGAATTGAAGACTTCGACAGGTTGAAAGGTGTGATAGGAAGGGAGATAAAGATCCTTGAGAGGAGCGACCTTGAGGAGGGAGCAAAAAGGCTCATCGAGGAAGCGAGAGATAGAGATGTCGTGCTCCTCGTTCCTGGAGATCCTATGGTTGCTACTACTCACTCAGCTCTTAGACTTGAGGCTGAGAAAGCGGGAGTTAGAGTTAAAGTCATTCACGGCTCGAGCATAGCTTCGGCCATATGCGTTACAGGTTTGCAGTTCTACAGATTCGGAAAAACTGCGACTGTCAGCTGGCCCCTCGGCTCCAGAGTGTCGAGGTATCCGGTTGACGTTATCAGGCAGAACTGGAGCGTTAACGCTCACACCTTGCTGCTTCTGGACCTGAACCCTCCTATGAGAGTTCCTGATGCCGTGGACCTCCTATTCAAAGCTGGAATGGAGGACTGGTTTGCAGTGGCACTTAGCGACGCTGGGGGAGAGAACGAGATGAGGTGCGACAGGCTCAGCAGATTGAAAGATTTTAGAGGGGAGGGGTTGCACTCTCTTGCTGTGCTTGCGAGAACTCTCCACTTCATGGAGTACGAGTATCTGAGGGTTTTTGCCGACGCTCCCAAGGAGCTTGAGGAGATCGTAAGTTAAAGTTAAATATATTGTTTAGCTCATTGGATTATGAGCCTCTCAAAAGCAACCAAAAATCTCAAACTTCTTCTGTCTCTTCACCAATCTTTACTCTCCACAGAGACTCTATCTCCGTCGCCAGCTTTGGATTTTTGAACCGGCCTATCAGATCCTTTTCCGGAGGATAACCTATGAATGGGTCTATACTTTCTCTCTCAACGTCAACGACCCAAACGAGGATGCCAGCTCTTCTAACTTTCTCTGAGTAATGTCTGAAGAAAACTACGAACGGAAGAGGCGTCCTTTCAGTTAAAAGCAGTATTACGTGCCTGACTTCTCTCTCGTTTACTCCCTTAACAGCCTCGTTCAACAAGGTGTGGTAGGGCAGGTCCTCGAACAACTCTTTTATGAGGGAGATGAATACGGTGTAGATGTACTTTTCCCTCTCGAACTTAAGTAACACTCCCTCCTCTTCAGCGTTAACTCCAAAAAATCTTGATAAAATAGGTCTAATCACATCCTGTGAGTCGAGAACTCTCCTCGCCTCGAGCATCTCCTTAACGGCAATCGAATCTCTGTTAGCTCCGTGCCGGGCGTGCAGAGTTCCCTCGCCCACCTCCACTCTGTCCGGAAAGAAGCAGCTGAGAGAAATTGGCTCCTCGAACACCGAATTTTTTACCAGCGAGACGAAATCTAAAACGCCATTAAAACGCGGGTTTTTTCTTAAAAGATACCTGATAGCTAACCTTTCAACCTCCTCATCGCTCGTCAAGTTTCTGCTTTCAAGCCTCTCACATATCCACCTCACGCAGTCTGCGACAAGGTCTATCATGCTCGAAAGCATTCCTGAAAACGTTACGTTTTATTACGTATATATTTTTCCAGCTCTGCATCTCTCCTTGCTGCCTTCTTGAGAAACTCCTTAACGGACTCTGGGTCTCCTGCTTTAAGCCCGAAGTACTCAGCGAACTTCCTCGTGGTGGTGAGTATTTTCGTCTTCCCGGACTTCTCAGCCTTCACGAAACCCATCTCCTCAAGCTCCCTAACGTGCTCGTAACATCTATTTCCTCTGATCTTCGCGAGTTCTGACATCTTTATTGGTTGCCTCAGGGCTATAACTGCGAGAGTTCTCAACATCCCCCTTTCCATGTCTAACTCTCTAAACCTGTCGACGTAGCCATGGTACTCCGGCTTTACTCTCATCGCGTACTTCCCGGCGACCTCTATCACCTCTATTGCCGTTTCTCTCCCTCTGTACTCCTCTACCAGAGATCTAAGAGCTTCTCTGACAGCTTTCAGGTTTATTCCAGAAACCCTCGCTATCTTTGCCGGGGAAATCGGTTCGGGGGACGTGAAGAGTATGGCTTCCACTATCCTGGTGACCTCTTTCTCCTCCCGCCCCTCTCCTCCTTTTTTTTCCTCGACACTCACAGCGACCACTCTTTTCTGAGGTTTAGACGTCCAATCTTATGCTGAAGATTTTCCAGTAAAAGTGAAATTTAACCCTCAAACTTCCTAACGACTATATCGTCCTCGTATATCCTCTCCTGTTCGATCTCGACTTTCTTCCTGAACGACAGGTAAAGCAAGGAGACGTAGTACGAGAGCATCTCTCCTTTTCCCTTTCCCCTGACGAGTTCTGAAAAGAGAAGCATTCCTTTTCTATCGAAAAGTCTTTCGAGTTCTCTTTCTACCTTGTTTATCGTTTCCTCCATGTCCTCATCATGTGGAGTCTCGAGAATTTTTTTTCTTACGTCGTCTGCTGGTTTTTTCTTCTTCTTTTTCACACTCTCAGCTTTTTTGAGCTCTATTAGCAGGTCTTTCAGGGTCGTGAATCTCCTTACTTTCCTGTGGGGTCTCATTAGGTAGGCTATTACCTCGTCCTCCTCAGCAATCTCTGGACTTGGGCACTCCGACTCCGAGTCGAAATCATGGTAGCTCAAACTTTCGGGTTCAGCGTCTCTCTCGACCTCCAAATCGACCTCTGAAAGCTCGAATTCAGAGACATCGAATTCACTTTCAAACTCTGGGGGAGAGTGTAATTCAAACTCGTCAAACTCAGATTCAACCTCATCGGGCTCCGAAAGAATTGCCTCCTCCGCAAGTATTTCTGCCTTCATCCTGACGAGGATGGCTGCGTAGAGAAGGACTCTCCCGGATATCCTCAGGTCGAGCCTCTTCGCCCTCTCGAGCTCTGCAAGAAACCTGTCCGCAACTTCCACAACATCTATGTTCCAGGGGTTTATCTCCCCCCTCCTTGCCATCTCCACGAGAACCTTTACTGGATCCTTCAGCTCTCCTGGACCCTCTACGGTTATTTGCTCTATTCCTTTCATTCCACCTTCTGCGTTGCTCACATCGTTCGCTTCCACACTCCTATCCTTCCCTACTATTTCGTTCATTCTTTGCACCTCTTCAACCGATGATTTTCCTTAATCTTAACCCTGCTCAGCTACGGCACTGACAGCTCTTTTCTCAGCCCTGAGCTTTATTCCGGTGACCTTCGAACAGTTGTTCCTGTCCATAGTTACTCCAACTATCGCATCTGCCATTTCGAGAGTCGGCTTTCTTAGAGAGACGACGATGAATTGCGCATCCTTTGACCTCTCCTTTATGAGCTTTGCAACTCTACTGACGTTTGCTCCGTCAAGGAACATGTCTATCTCGTCGAAAGCGTAGAACGGTGCAGGTCTGTACATCTGTATGGCGAAAATTAACGCGAGAGCTATGAGGCTCTTCTCCCCTCCACTGAGCGACTCTATCCTTTGAACGGGCTTTCCGTACGGCTTCACCCTTATGTTCAGCCCGCTGTTGAACGGATCTTCTCCGTCAAGGTAAAGTTCTCCTTCCCCATCAGTGAGCAACTTCATAACTTTGGAGAAGTTCGCCCTTATCGCGTTGAATGCTTCGAAGAATGCTTCTCTCTTCATCTTCTCGTACCTTTCTATTCTTTCGAGTATCTCGCTCCTCTCCCTCTCGAGGCTCAGCTTCTTCTCAAGGAGATCTTCCCTCCTCGCCTTGACTTCCTCGTACTCCTGGATCGCCTTCATGTTTACTTCTCCGAAACTCCTAAGCTCTTTCTCTATCTCCTCCAGCTTTTTCACGGCCTCTTCCATCGGTGGAATCGAGCCAGACAGAAGCCTTGAAGTGTCAACTTTTTCTATCTCCATCTTCACGTTCAGAAGAGCGTCGTTTCTAGCTCTTATCCTCTCCTCTATTGCCATTATCGCGTATTTGCAGGAATCAACGTCTCTCTCAAGTTTTCCTGCCTTTTCGACGAGCTCGTCTCTCTCCTTTCTAAGTTCTTTGACTTGTCTTCCTATTCTCTCTTCCTCCCTCTTCAGCTCTCTCATTTCCTCTTCGAGCTCTCTGATTCTATTTCTACCCTCCTCAATCCTCCTTTCGAGCTCCTCAATCTCTCTCCTCGCTCTTTCAGCCTCTCTCCTCTTCTCTTCTATCCTCTCCTCCGCCTGTTTTACCTTCATTTCTACGCTCTCGAGCCTACTCTCTGCGTTCAGGAGTCTCCTGTAGATTTCGGAGCGCTCTTCTTTGAGCTCGTCGTACTTCCTTGAGAGCTCCGGGACCTCGCTCCCCTTCAACCTCCTCTCTATCTCCTCTATCCTCTTCTCTTTCTCCGCTATTTCTTTCGAGAGGGCCTCGACCTTTCTCTCAACTTCGGCTATCTGGGAGAATAGGGACTTCCTGTTAGCCTCTAACTCGAATATTTTCTCATCTAGCCTTTTAACACTCTCTCCGCAGTCTACAACTTCCCTCTTTGCGTGGTCTATCTCGTCTCTCAGCCTCCTGACTTCGGAGCTCACTTCATCCACGAGCTTCTGGATCTCCCTCCTGTCTTCCTCTGCCTTCTTTATTCTGCTCATGACCTCTATTTTTCTACTCTTGAGAACCGTTGCTTCCTCCATTAGCTTCTTCTCTTTCTCCACCATGTCCCTTGAAAGGAGAAAGCCCCTCCTCTTCTCTATGTAACCTCCGCTCATAGCTCCGCTTCTCTCAACGAGGTCACCATCGAGAGTTACCATCCTCCCTCCAAACTTGTCCATTAGGACTTTTGCCGTCTCTATCTTGTCGACGACGAGTGTATCTCTGAAAACGTAGTTGAAAACGGGTTTAAACTTTCTCTCACACCTCACAAGGTTGACGGCGTAGTCTATCACTCCTGGGTACTTCAGTACGGACTCGTCGAGTTCGAGCTTTCCGAAGTTCTTCTTCATCCTCGTTAGCGGGAGAAATGTTGCTCTACCACCTCTTATCTGTTTGAGGTAGTTTATCGCCCTTACGGCATCATCCTCGTTCTCTACGACTATGTACTGCAAAGCATTGCCAGCTGCAACCTCTAAGGCTAGAGCGAACTGCTCATCAACCTCGCAGAGCTGAGCTACGGTTCCAAAAATCCCGGGAAGAGCTCTTCTCTCCCTTGCCTCTAGAACGAGGTCAACCCCTTTCGAGAAACCGGACTCTATCGCGTTCATTTCAGCTCTAAGCTTTGCCAGCTCCACTTCTATGGACTTTATCTTCTCCTCCACTTCTGCAAGCTCGTTTCTGAGGGAGAACAGCTCGCTGTCAACTTCGTTCCTCCTCTTCACGAGCTTACTCGCTCTCATTTCAGCTCTGTTCATTTCTCTCAGCTTCTCGTCTATGCCTCTCTCGAGCTCTTCTATTCTCTTCTTTATCGAGTCTCTTTTCCTTCTGAGCTCTTCCACGTTCACCTCGAGCATCCTCGCACTGTCAACGAGCCTATCCCTCTCCCTCAGAGCATCACTCCTCTCACTTTTCAGCCTCTCGAGCTCGTCTTTCTCCTTGAGGAGTTCGTCCTTGAGATTTTTGCTTTCGAGATCCACCTCTTCAAGCCTCGTTCTATAAATTTCTATCTTTGCCTCTATTTCCTCCAACACTGCCTTTACGCTCTCCCTTTCTATGGAGGTTCTCTCCCTTTCGGTGAGTAGCTTTTCGAGTTCCTCCTCCAAGTTTGAAATCGAGAGGTTAATTTCGGTCAGTTTTTCCCGGTTTCTCTTTATCTCCTCCATGTATATCGACTCTGACTTTCTTATCGCCTCTATCTCTGAGTTTATCTCGAGCATTCTCTGGCTTATCTCGTCGTAGGAAGTATCAGTAATTTCAGCTATTTTCGAGGATATCTCCTTTATCTTCGAGTTTATTTCGCTTAGCTTCACCTTCAGCTCCGCCATCCTGCTTACGATCCTGTCCTTGTCCAACTCGAGCTTCTCGATCTCCCTCTCGAGCTTCTCCTTCTTTCCCAGAAGTAGGTTGTAGTGGTGGGTTTCTATTACCCTGTTTGTGTAGTCCTTCTCCTCCAGCAGGCTCTTGTAGCGAATTGCCTCCTCCCTGTCCCTCTCGAGCTCTTCGAGTCTCTTCGTAACCTCACTGAGAACAGCTTCTATCTTCTCTATGTTCTCTCTAACCCTGTCGAGCTCTTCTATCGCCTTTTCCCTCTTCTCCTCGAACTCGGATATTCCAGCTATGTCGTCTATTATTCTCCTCCTCTGGACTGGAGTCATCTCCGCGAGCCTTGTAACATCTCCCTGCATTATCACATTGTAAGCGTCTCCGTGAATTCCGGCTCTCGACAACATGTCCTGAATGTCCGAGAGGGAGCACTGCTTTCCGTTTACGTAGTAGTAACTGTAGTATCCTCTCTCCGTTACCCTTATCCTCCTCGTTACTGTTACGTCTCCTGAAAACGGCAGAGAAGAATCGCTGTTGTCGAAAGTTATGGAAACTTCGGCCTCATTTTTCCCTGTGTGAATGAGGTCTGTCAGCTTTTCGGCCCTCAGAGTCTTGGTTGACGTAGAGAGACCTAAACAGAAGACGATGGAGTCGATTATGTTGGACTTCCCGCTTCCATTCGGTCCACTAATTACGGTGAAGCCCTTGAAAAAGGGAACCTCCACCTTCTTGCCGAAGGACTTGAAGTTCTTTAGAGTTATTTTCTTTATGTACATGTTCAGCAATAGTAATCGTAATCAGTCGCAAACTATTATGTCATCGTCCCTCTCCTCTACGAGCTTGGCTGTCTTGCTGCTCTTAAGCTGCTGCTTTATCTTCTCCCTGCTTTGACTCGGCTTTATTGGCAGCTTGTCGGACTTCAGGTATAGAACTTCCTTGGTAAGGCTCTCAACGGCCTTCGTCAGCTCTATAACTTTTGCCTCGAGGGTCGCAAT
>JAMOMT010000006.1 GCA_027066965.1 Archaeoglobaceae archaeon | reverse complement strand
CTCATAGTCATGCCCATACTTGCCATAAACGCTGTAGGCGGCTTCGACAAAGCTACCGCAATAATGGCTTCGTGCTCCCCAGCACACCTCGACCCGTTCGGAGGAAAGACTGGTTTC
Organism: Archaeoglobaceae archaeon; assembly: GCA_027066965.1. Lineage (GTDB taxonomy): Archaea > Halobacteriota > Archaeoglobi > Archaeoglobales > Archaeoglobaceae > WAPX01. Next base: position 4,447 of record JAMOMT010000006.1, on the reverse strand, counting down.
GCTGCGATCGTCTTCGCTATAGGCTACGCCTCGTGGATAGTAGGATACCTTGGGCAACCTCACATAGTTACGAGGTACATGAGCGTCGAGGATCCGAGAAAGCTTAGGAGGCCGGGTATATTCATAAGCGGTATATGGACTATTCTCGTTCTCTGGGGAGCATTCTTCTCTGGTTTCCTCGGTTTCGCTCTTGCAAAAGCCGGGATAGTCCACGTCACCGATCCTGAGAGGATAATACCGGCAATGGCAATGGTTCTTATGCCTGGATGGCTCGCGGGCTTCGTGATAGCTGGAATACTCGCTGCCATAATGTCTACTGCCGATTCCCAGCTTTTGGTTGCATCTTCGGCAGTTGCAAGAGACATCTTGCACAAAGTGCTGGGAATCGAGCTGGGCGAGAGCGCGATGGTGAACCTTGGGAGAATTGTTGTAACAACTCTGACGATTTTGGCAGTTTACTTAGCCATGAGTGGGAGCAAAATAGTTTACGATGTCGTAGCGACTGCTTGGGGAGGACTCGCAGTAGGCTTTGGTCCTATACTTTTCCTGAGCCTGTGGTGGAGTAGGGTTACGAAGGAGGCGGGAATAGTCGGAATGGCTTACGGACTGATTTCCGAGGTTATACTTGAGGCTAAGGTATATGGCTGGGCCTTCAACGCCAAGGCTCCAGGCATATTTGGAGTGATAGGCGCCAAGCTTGCAGGAGTCCCGGTGTTCTTCGTTAACTTCTTTGTAACTCTTGGAGTTATCATCGTCGTGAGCCTGCTTACGAAACCTCCGGAAGAAGCCATCAGGATGCACAGAGAGATTTTCAGGAAAGTGTCGCTGGAGGTTCTCGAAGCTAGGACGATGAGCCAGGCAGAGCACGCTGCTGTATTCGCGAGAGAGGCTGGGTTGATTTAAATTAATATTTTTAATTTCTTATTGATTTAATTTTTGTAATTTAAACTTAACAATATTTTTAACAGTTTTCGACGAACACTGCTGGAGAAAAAGACATTGTCAAGCGTTTAAAACTGGTTAAAACTTGGAGCTAGAACTGACTCAAAACCGGGAAAAAGCTAAATATCCTTGTCGAAAGGGCAGAGCACCATGATAAAGGTCTACTTCCCTGACGGTCACCTCGAGAAGCCCGTGTGGGATTCCCTCGTGGAGGCTGGCTACAAGCTTCACAAGAGCAAGAGAGGCTACATGATCAGCGTAGATCACCCGGAAATAGTGTTCAAACAGGTGAGACCGCAGATAATGCCGTTCTACGTGATGATGGGGAGAGGAGACGCTGGATTTACGGGGGAGGATATACTGGAGAACTCTAAACTCAGGTATGACCTAGATAATGTTGTAATAGTAGAAAGACTTCCTCTCAGACCGACGAAGCTCGTAGTCGCTGTGAGCGAGGAGGTTTACCCAGATGTCAGGACGATAGAGGATTTCAAGCAGGTAGTTGGAGACAGGAAGGTCATGTTTGCTTCAGAATTCCCAGAACTCGCGAGAAAGTACGCCGAGATGGTTGGATTGAATGCTGTCGTATTCGATCCTATAGGCAAGACCGAGGCAGCTCTACTTCCCCCAGAACCGGAGGCGGACCTAATACTTGAGGTGACTGAGTTTGGAACCACGCTGAGAGAGAATGGTTGCAGGATAATAGACGTGTTTAAAGATCCTGTCTATTCTGTGTTTATAGCCAACAGGGACTCCTACTCCGATCCAGAGAAGAGAAGACTTATGGATAACCTCATCACGGACGTGAGGGAAGTCCTCTCGTCGAGGAACCTTGTTAGCCTGTTGTTCAACGTTCCGAATGAGGAGGACATAACCCCAATAAAGGAGTTCCTCGTAGGCGAGGGCTTCAATCCAACGATATCCACTCTCGCAGGGGGAGGGGTGGCGATGCACATAATACTCGACAGAGCGAGGGTGAAGTTCCTAAAGCCCAAGCTCAGAGAGTTGGGTGCAAGGAGGATAGCAACCGCCCCTGTGATAACTTTCGGAGACTGAACGTTTTTTGACTTATTTTCGTTTCTCTCAGGCCTGGCGCTAGATTTTAACGGCCGGGATTGCAAACGTACAATGCCATCTAAATTTAAAACTTTCAGATGTCAAAAACGACGAATGCTTTGAGTCCGTCAGTTCTCTCGACCCTGAAGTTGTGAAGAGTTACGGCTTTTGGTTCTACCTTCACAGCCTCGCTACTTAACCTTCCACCCTTCAACTTTCCCCTGACATTTATTTTTCCGTTCTCTATCTCTACTGTTACATCGCAGTCCACTGCAGCGAAGTGCTCAACGTCGAAGAGGTACAGCAGTTCGTTTAGCCAGTCGTAGAGTACGTACTCGTAAATTTCCACCTCGTTCTCTCCTTTCTCCTCTACCTCGAGCTCTCTCATCATCTCTTCGCCAAGCCTTTCTGGATAAATGAAGGCGTCTCTGAATGCGAGAGTTGCGTTTTTTATGAGCTCCTCCAAGTTTTCTCCGTAAATCTCGACCGCCACGTCTGCGGTGTGATCTATGAACCTATAGTTCATGGTACTAGTTGTACTTTCTCTACTTTTTGCCTTTTTCTTTATGCTCTATAATGTAAACAATTAAAAATGGAAAAACGAAAAACTTATGAGCGTGTCACAGAGTTGCCAGCTATGAAGTTTGGAGTAGAGTTCGTGCCAAACGTTAAACCCTACGAAGTTGAATACCTCTCACAGGTTGCTGAGGATAGCGGTTTTGAGAGCGTCTGGATAACGGATCACTACAACAACAGGAGTGCTTGCTCTATTCTGACTCTGCTCGCCCTCAGGACAAGGAAGGTCAGTCTGGGAGTTGGTGTTGCAAACCCCTTCACCTCTCATCCTGCTGTTACTGCCTCTGCTATAGCTACGATAAACGAAATAAGTGGTGGGAGAGCAATACTTGGGATAGCTGCCGGAGACAGGATGACTCTTCAGAGGCTTGGAATAGACTGGGACAAACCTCTGGCAAGGGTTAAGGAGGCGGTCGACCTCATAAGAGAGCTAATCTCAGGAAAGAGAGTTGACTACTCTGGAAAAACCCTTCACGTCAAAAGTGCTGGACTTGATTACAAGGTGGAACCATTCCCAATCTACGTGGGGGCTCAGGGACCGAAGATGTTGAGGCTCGCTTCTGAAGTGGGCGACGGAGTTCTGATAAACGCTTCTCATCCTAAAGACTTCGAGGAGGCTTTCAAGTGTTTTGGCGAGCTAAAAGAGGGTTTTGACATTGTTGCCTACACCTCCATGAGCGTCGATAAGGATGGGAATAGGGCAAGGGAGGAGGCGAAGATAGTCGTGGCGTTCATAGTTGCAGGTTCACCTGAAATAGTTCTTGAGAGACACGGCTTGGCTGAAAAAGCTGGAAAAGTTAGAGAAGCTCTTTCTAAGGCTTTTTCTGGAGGAAATTGGGCTGAGGTTAAAAAAGCTGTGAGCGAAGAGATGGTTGACGCTTTTTCAGTGAGCGGAACGCCCGAGGAGGTGATATCAAGGGTAGAGGAGCTGAAGAAAGCTGGAGTGACTCACGTAGTTGCTGGCAGTCCAATAGGCGTTGACAAGGTGAAAGCGATGAGGCTGATAGGGAAGAAAGTTTTACCTGTTTTCAGAGAGGAACAACGCTAACGGGTATTGTTTTGAGAGGCGGAGTCTTCGAATCGGGATCGAGTGGAAACGCACTCATTAGCCGGTTGAAGTTACACTCTTTGAAGAAATGTACTGGTGCTATTACTACACCTTCCTGAATTTTTATACCCCTCATACCTATCCTGACTCTGGTCACGACGCTCCCGTAGGGCGAGTAAACTATGGCCTTGGATCCATCCACTAAACCAACCTTTTCAGCATCCTTTTCGTTCACGTAAATGCAAGACTCCGCGAACTTTCTGAGGTTTTCGATTCTCATCGTCATCTCTCCTGTGTTGAAGTGCTCGTAAAGTCTACACGTAACCAACACGAACGGGTAATCCTTCACAGAGTGAATAAGAAACTCTGGTTTGTTTATTTCGTGGAATCTCGCCCTTCCATCCGGAAACGCGAAGTTTTTCTCGTAAAGTCTCTTTGTGCTCTCTTTAAACACTGGCCACTGCAGTCCAAAGCTCCTCCTTAGCTCTTCGTAGCTGGCTCCCCTGAACACAGGAACACTCTCCCTGACTTCGTTCCACACGTCTTCGGGGCATCTATATCCCCACTCTGCTCCAACCTCTCTCGCAACGCTTTGGATTATTCTCCAGTCTTCCATAGCCTTTCCTGGTGGGTTAAACATCTTTTCCGTGAGCTGAATTCTTCTCGCAGCGTTTGTGCAAGTTCCCTCTTTCTCGCCCATCATCGCAGCGGGAAGTACGACGTCAGCGAGTTTTGCTGTTTCAGTCATGAACACGTCCTGAACGACCAGAAACTTCAGGCTGCTGAGCATCCATCTTACAACATCGCTTTGTGGTTCGCTAAGCA
>JAMOMT010000005.1 GCA_027066965.1 Archaeoglobaceae archaeon | reverse complement strand
GAAGACGGCTGTTTTGTCGCAAAACACGAGAAGAGGTTCGAGAAGAAGGAGGAGGCTGAGAAAGCCTTCAAAGCCATAGACAGCGAGGGGATTGTAAAGTCCTTCGAGAGGAAGCAGAAAGCTGAGGCTAAGCCCACTCCATTCAACACGACCGAGTTCCTGAGAGAAGCGTCTCGCTTCATGAGTCCTGCAAAGGCCATGAGCATAGCGGAGAACCTGTACATGGAGGGATACATCTCCTACCCGAGAACTGACAACACTGTTTATCCCCCAACACTCAACCTCAAAGCTATAGTGAGCATGTTCCTCGAGTCCGAATTTAGGAGAGAAGCCGAGATGGTTCTTTCAGGCGAGATGAAGCCTTCGAGAGGAAAGAAGAAGAGCGAAGACCATCCGCCAATATACCCGACTGCAGTAGCAGACAGAAAAAAGCTCGGAAGGGAGGAATGGCTGATTTACGAGCTCGTTGTTAGAAGATTTCTCGCAACCCTCGCTAAAGAGGCTGTCTGGGATTGGAGGAAGGCTGTAATAGACTGCAACGGCCAGATATTCAAAGCTACTGGCAAAACTCTCGTAGATGCGGGCTGGAGGAAGATATACGTTTACTCGAAGGCTGAGGAGAGTGAGCTCCCTCTACTCAAACCGGGACAGGTTCTCGAACTCAGGGAGAAGAAGCTCGAGGAGAAAGAGACCAAGCCTCCAGCAAGGTTCGGGGCAGGAAACTTGATAAGACTGATGGAGAAGCTCGGCCTCGGTACAAAATCGACGAGGCACGAGATAATAAACAAGCTCTACAGCAGGAAGTACGTTTACGGCAACCCTCTCAGACCAACTCAAACGGCTTTCGCAGTTATAGACGCTTTAAAGAAGAGTGCGGAAACGATAACTCTGCCAGACATGACAGCAAAATTAGAAGAAGAGATGTACGAAATAGCAGAGGGAAAGAAGAGCGAAGAGGAAGTAGTAAAGAAGTCCGTCGAAATTCTCGACGAGATACTAAGCAAGATAGACGTCGAAGAGCTATCCAAAAGTCTCAAGGAGGGTGTTAAACTCGACAACGTCGTTGGCAAGTGCCCAGAGTGCGGAAGAGACCTCGTAATAAGAAAGAGCAAGAAAGGTAGATTCATTGGCTGCTCAGGCTACCCGGAGTGCAGGTTTACACTACCTCTACCTCAGAAGGGGTCAATATACGTGACTTCCAAACTCTGCGAGAAGCACGGAATAAAGAAAATAAAGATAAGAACGAAAAAAGGTTACTGGGATATTGGGTGTCCTTACTGCAACTATTTGGAGTGGAAGAGTAAAAATAAGACGGAGTGAAAACAGAAGTTGGTTTACTTACGTGCATTAATAATCTATAAACCGTACGTTTTAGATTGACCGGAAATAAAGCGTCAGATCCGTCAATTTCGAAAAATTATTAAATAAACGGCAGGTGAATTTTATCGATGATATCTGCGGACTCAGCAATCACAGCAATATGCATAGTCAGCTTCGCACTCACGATACTGAACTACTCGATACTCTGTAGATCCAAAGTAGAGGAGCTGAACTGGAAGGTGAAGGAGACTTTCTACGCTCTCCTCGCACTCATGGCGATAATAATCTCGAGAATATTCCTGAACGTGATATCCTGCGGTTTTTACTGCGATGTTCTCGCGTGGGCGAAGCTCGTGCTCGAGCTAATAGTGATTCTCTACATACTCGTGTTCAACGTTGTTCTGCTCAGGAACATTCTGAGGAGCACGATGTCTCAGGTAAGCCTGTGCAAGGACTGCTTGAACATACCCTTTTACATAGCCGTGCTCTGGATGGTGTTCGAGAGGGTGAGGCTCAACCCAGAAATTGCCGATGTCGTCGTCATCGTCGCAGCTCTAGCGATACTCGCGATGTTGCTAAAACTCATGAAATACATAAAAATTTTATCTCTCATAATTGAGCCAGCAAACATGCAGCCGTCGCTCATGGCGTACCTCGTCTTCATGATGTTCTACCTCGCGTCAATACTCGCAAACATCTACGAGAAGGCGATAGTTTCGAACATGTACATGGTTTCCTTCGGGATTGCAGGGCTTTCGATGGTCTTGCTCGACTTCGAGTTCAGGAAGATGGTCAAGATTCACCTGCTCTAATCGATAGGTTTTTAATTGGAGCGTTCCTAGCTCAGTCGCGGTGGGGCCGTGGGGTAGCCTGGTGATCCTCCCGGCTTTGGGAGCCGGTGACCCGAGTTCAAATCTCGGCGGCCCCATTCAAAATCTATTTTAGCGTTAAGATTTTTCCCAATTTTTGCACCAAAACCCCAGCGTGTTCTAAAGGGTGCAAAATAAATTTACGAAAGACTTTTGATTAACCAAATAGTTCTTCAATTAGCTGTTTTTTGTCAATTTCGAGGTGTTCTGCAACGTCTTTTAAAATAGAGTTGAGTGTTCCGGGCTTTAACGCTTTGTGTCTCGGGATAGTTAAGTTATGTTCTCCCCTCACTTTCGTTGTCAACCTCATATGACTCCCCGTTTGTCTTGTAATTTCGTATCCGTATTTTTTGAGGAGTTTTGCAAGTTCTTCTCCGCTTAGATCTCTCGGAAGTTTCATAAGGTCAGAACCTCTTGTTTGACTATGTGGAGTCTGATTATTCTGGGTCTCTCCTCTTCATCGAAGTGACATTCCACAGCGTCTTTGACCATTTCTTTAAGTTCATCGAGAGAGTCAGCTTGAGTATAAATTGAGTGTCCCAAAGCTTGAGCGACATAACCTTCATCAGTTTCTTCAACAAGGAATAGTACCTCTCTGATCTTTTCCGATTTTTGCATGTTCTCTTTTTTGATTCAGATCCCTTAAAATATTTTGCACCACAACCTTAGTGTGTGTTCTAAGGTAATAGCGGGAAATGTGAAAAGAAGAGGGCTTGGGTCAACCGCAGCTGAAGTTCCCCCGGATCAACTTCCGGAGGGGCAAGGTTGACCTTTCCCCACACCAACACGCTGGTCCAATCGGTATTTCTGTATGAACGGCTTTTAACATTAAAACCCTCCTCAGAGCCTTCACGACTAATTGATGGTCAAACACTTTGTTGTTGGACGGATCTTGCGGATGCAGGTCGTAGTAATTCAATTTCTATTCTAACACTATCGGGTGAGAAAAGCTCTCTTTATCTTCGGGAATTCACAGTATAGAAAGATCATTTTTAGGTCTTCGAAGTCTTCTAAGTTTAACGAGAGTTGATTTCGGCCTCTGACCCGTGTAAAAGAAAAGCGAAAGTTATGAATTTTAGAACAGCAGTGCCGGATTTTGGAGTTGTGAGGACTTTTGAGGGGGTTGTAGATCGCTCGAATAACGTTCTTAACATCGCCTCTCCAAAGTATAATGTGGTCTATCTTTTTACTTGGTCTTTGAGGTTTTCAAGAATGTCTTTCAACTCCCGGAACCTGCAGTCTCCAGCCATCTTGCACAGAAATTTAAAGCACATATATGTAGCACTTGTTACGGATTTTGTAGCTCTGATATTTGTTCATGTACTAGTTCTGATATTTGAGGATGTTTCTTTGCAAACTTTATTTAATATATTTCGTCAAATAATTTTTATCTACTTTTATTCCGCTATTTTCAAGCATTTTGTCGCTTTTTGATGTTTTGGGATCGGTGACCCTAGTTCAAATCTCGGCGGCCCCACTCGAAATCGGAGGAGTTTTCCTCCTCCAAATACTCCAGAAAAGGCCTGCAAAAAGCGGACAGGTTTCAGAAGCCCGTGTTAATTTTTTTCAGCCAACCGTTTGCCGGAGGTCGATGAAACTGATGCTTTTTGGAGGCGTTATCATTCCTCACAAATTTAAGAGGAGTTTAAGCAGCCTGATGAGCTTTTAAATATTGCTCTTAGAACTTTAAGGCAACTTCAGGAGAGGGCGAAGTTTCAAAGCGTTTTGCGAACGTAAAGACACTATCAAAGCAGGTTAGGTGTCTAGCTGTGGAGCTTACGTGGACAGCACTCTCTGGAAAGCACTGCAACCCTACTCTAACTGCCTTAGTAAGCAACGTAGATGGAATCCTGAAAGTGGGCGTTGCAGTCGAGGTTTTCGAACTAACACCGTAATTCGCCTTTCATCAAGCTCGGTTCAGAGTTTGAAGTCTTCTCAGGATCCATTTCCGAGTTTGGAGAGAACCTCTACAACCGCTTTCACGCTCTTCCCCCATCCTTTCAGACAAGGTAAAAATAGTAGAACTACAAATGCTTACAACTACACTATAAGAAGCCTAAGCTTGTTTTTCTCAATTGTCCACTCGGTTTTACGAATTACACGGAATGTTTAATTAGTTTAGCTTTTTTAAAGCTCTCTACAAGCTTAGCTAAGTATTTAGCTTGTTGTAATTGTTGTAACGTGTAACCTTTGTACGCTGTATGAACTGAAACCAAAGACATAGTAATTTAAATTATCTCAGTACAAGCAGCATGATTTTTTAAAGCACGATAAATAACACAAATTACACACTACACAAAACTACCTTTAATTGGCCGATGGTGAATTTTCCCCTTAATTTGCTGATTCTTGTTAGCTACACGCTAACCACCAATTGACACCCTCCCCGCACTAAAGTGCGAGGATTCCGAGCGGGGAGGTTTGCAGTCCTCCAATACGGAGGACTGCGGGGTGTGTCAGCACCCCGTTAGAC
>JAMOMT010000004.1 GCA_027066965.1 Archaeoglobaceae archaeon | reverse complement strand
CCCTCAGGTGCTTGAGGAGCTAAGGGCGACGCCCCCTTCAATTTTCGTAGGAAGAACTGGGTATCCGAAGGTGTTTGCAGGTCCATTACTCTCTCCGGCCGAGAACCCCGAGTACTTTGACTCTCCTTGGGAGTGGAGCGGAAAAGTCGAGGATGTGGTTGCTGTGAGGATGAAAGTTGCGAGGGGGATGAAGCTTGTAGATGCCAGAGCTGCGTCAAATCCTGACAGGTACCTGAGCGAACTTCAGGAGGCCGTCGCTTCTGTGTCCCACCTCGACGTGGAGGCGAACTTTTCTGGGATTGTGTGGAGGCCAAAAATTGATGGAATAGCTAAGCCCGCCGGAATCTCCGTCAGACTCGAGGACTTCAAGGTTACGGAAAATCCGAAAATACCCGTGAAGGTTGAAAAGATATACTACGACGAGCTGAAGGCCTCAGACTCCATATACCTTCTCTTTAGGAGTGGTTTCAGGACTTATTACATACAGAAGCTTCTCTCTGCTGGAATGCTCGGGGAAGAGAGAAACAGAAAGCTCGTACCTACGAGGTGGAGCATAACCGCGGTTCACGACACTCTCGCTGAGAGGTTGAAGTCCGAGATAGCGGAGTTTCCGGAAGTGAACGATGTCTTACTTTTTGAGTACGAGCACTTCGGGAACAGGTTTTCAATCGTAATCTATCCGTCAAAGTTCTCCTTCAAACTTTACGAGCTGTGGAGAAAGGGAGCCGTGTGGAGTGGAGACACTTGGATAGGTTTTGACAGCGAAACACTCCTCAGAAAGAAGAAATACTCGATCCTCTCTGGTGGGTACTACGCAGCACGTTTGCCAGTTCTCGAATACCTTCGCACCGTTCGCAGACAGGCAGGAGCGATAGTTTTCAGAGAGATAACTCCCGAGTACACAGCTCCTCTTGGTGTCTGGGTCGTGGAGGAAGGAGTCAGAAAGGCTATGAACTCAAAGCCGAAGAAGTTTGACTCCCTGAGCGAAGCTCTTCGAAGGGCTAGGACATCTGTGCCAGGAAAGTTTTTCAGGCAGACCTCGATTTTCGAGTTCTAGGTGGTCTCGGTGATAGAGGTAGAAGTAAAGTTTAGAGGGTTTGACGGAATAGAAGAAAAACTACTTTCTGCTGGGTTCGAATTTCTCGAGGAGAAGCTGGAGGAGGACATTTACTTCAGCTCTCCAGTCAGAGACTTTAGCAAGACCGACGAAGCTCTGAGAGTGAGGAGGGAGAGCAACAGCGGGAAAGCGAAACTGACGTACAAGGGAAGAAAGATGGATCCTCTGACAAAAACGAGAGAAGAGCTCACGGTTGAGGTCAGCGACTGCGAAAACATGAAGGCAATTCTGGAAAAACTCGGCTTTGAAGCTGTTGCCACCGTTAGGAAGAGGAGGAAAGTCTACAGGATGGGTGATGTACTCGCTTGTGTGGACGAAGTCGAAGGACTTGGAAAATTCGTAGAACTCGAAGTAGACGTGGAAACATCCAAAGACGCTATTGCTAGGGCGAGGGAGAGAGTTTCTGAGATAGCACTCTCTCTCGGTCTCGGAAAGCTTGAGGATAGCATAACTTTATCTTACCTTGAAATGGTGCTTTCTCGTAACAGGTAAGTTTTTCTTACTTTTCCCGAAACCAAACTCTCTCCACGAACCTCCTGCACCCTTCGTAGCCAAGCGACCTCGCAATCTTTGCTGCCCTAACCTCGTCGAGGATGTGTGGGTACTTGCAGCTCTCAGTTGGTAGCATTTCTTCTTTCTTGACGATAGTTATATAAACGAGAGCCTGAGCAGCTAAAAGCTCGCAGTCTTTCCTTTCCTTGAAGTTCAGACCTACGATCTCTTTTATGTAGTACTCGGTCAACTCATTTCCAGGATTTTTCACGTACTTTATCCCGGCTTCTCTAGCTGCAACCTCCACGAGGTTCAGGGAACCGATTGATTTTTCTAGTGTTTCTCTGAGGAAACTTTCAAGCAGAAAGTGTATTTGCCCCGCTTCTATTGCGAACTCATTGTCTGGAACTCCCGAGAGTTCCACGACCTCGACTATTCTCTCGGCCCTCATCCTATCTCTTAACACGAACCTCTCAGCATCGGCTCTAGCAAACCTCACAGTGTTCTCGACAATTAAATCAAAATCTTTGGACATGAACGCCTCCTGATAGTCGAGGAGAGCTTTTGTTGCTTTCCTCTCAACTTCGAGAACTCTCTTCACAACCCCGTCTTTGACGTACTCCTCGTACCTTCCCTCTTCCACAGCTTTGTGAATCCCCTCTATCACCTGCAAGTACGGTTCTACAGCCAGAACTTTTTTCCTTTTTCTTATTTTGAGAAGCACCTCTGCGAGTTTCTCTGTGTACGCGGGAAACGGCGTGTCCATCCACATCGCGTACTCCTTTGCACTCATTTTTCCGGCCAGAAGCTGTTTAAGTTCCTCTGTTTCTGGTTCCTCGAGCACAAGGCATTTATAGTCTTCAATACAATGTGATAGTAATGGTAATAATTCAACTCTGTGGGACGTAAAGATGATGAGCATGGATGCTCTTGTGCAGCGGTGTTAATAACTCTATCATTCATTAACCTCATATTTTTCAAGCATCTAATGATTGTGATAATACAAAGTATCATGCATCATTACTTTTAGGAAACCTTAAATAGCGTTATTACAGACTCGAAATTGAGAAGCACCGAATCGTAAACGGTAGTTGAAAATTCGGGGGGAATGAGTTGAAATCTTAAAGTGGTGAGGAGCATGAATGGTGGGAAACTCGTTTTGCTGGCAATAGCACTCGTAGCGGTAGGCACAGCTGTCATGCCGCAAACAGTCTCGCTGTTTGCAGGGCAGCACTGGTGGTACAACATAAGTGGGACTGGAAACCAGATTCCCTGCCAGAAGTGCCACGCTGATGTATTTGAGGAACTCGACCTGAGTACCTTCCACACTCACTGGAGTGCTACTGGGTGGAACGCAAGCACAACTGGACAGGCCGACCAGTACGACTGCGCTGCGTGTCACAGGAGCAATCTGTCTATACAGTACGCCCTTGTAAACGGAAGCGTCACGAACTACCAGCCGGGTAAGCAGGCCCACGCAGCGAGTGTTGTTGCTTGCATGCTCTGCCACCAGATGAACGCAAGCAAAGCTACTTGGGCTCCTGGTTACTACGCTGGAGGTTTTAATGTGACAGCAGTTCTTGGTCCTAATGCGACTCCGTACGAGTACTCTAATGCTACATATAACGGAAAGTATGCAGCTCACAATGCTTTCATAGCAATGGCAATAGAGGACAAGAATAAGACATTCCCTGATTCAACTGCGGCTTGTGTTGCGTGTCATACCCATGTCGCTGTGAAGATAATCTGGCACCATAAGACGAGTTTGGAATTCAATGTCAGCATAGGTACTCCTGTAACGAACGATAATGGAGTGCACAACTGGACTGTTGCTAACTGGACTGTTAACGGCACTGCCACAGCAATAAGCTGGGGTAATACTACTGGAAATGGTAGTACTAGCTTCTCGAATATTAAGTGGCCAGGAAACATTACTACCTTCAAAGGTGTTAACATATACACCTACCCATAAACATTTAATATTTTTATTTCTTTTTTTGAAATTATTGTTTAGAGGTATAAAAGTTGTCTGAACATTATGTTTATCTCACTCCCTCTGTTCTATTAGCCCATGTATAGGGTCGTCAGAAGTGGCGATTTCGAGCATGTACTCAAAAAGCTGAAGGAAAGGCCGGTATTTCTTTTCTGCGTTGGAAACACCCTTACAGCAGAAGTACCAGGAATAACTGTAGCAGGAGCAAATCCTGAGTTAATAAAGTACACACCCCCAGCAGACATTGAACTTCTGTACTATGGGGAGTGCAGGATAATCCCTTTCCCTCCGGCCACTCCAGATGGAAAACCGACTCCTGCACTGATAACCTACACCGCTCTCAGGTTGACTAAAGTGCCGTTTTTTGCTGTGAACTCGGGCTTGATTGAAAAGCCAGACGTACCTCTGATCGACGTTCACGCCGTTACGGGGAAAAACATAGCTGAAGAGGACGCAATGAGTATCGAGAACGCTGAAAGAGCGTTTGAAAAGGCACTAGAACTTGGGAAGCAATTATCTAGGCTCTCGGAAGTGATAGTTATTGGAGAGAGCATACCTGCCGGAACCACGACTGCTGGAGCTGTTTTAAAGGCTCTCGGTCTCGAGTGTAAAGTCTCTTCGAGCATGCCTGAAAATCCTGTTGAGCTGAAGCTGAAAGTGATAGAGAAGGCCATCAGTAGGTTGAGAGGAAATGAGTCACCTCTTGAAGTTGTGGCGAAAGTTGGGGACCCAGTAATCCTGACGGTTGCTGGGATTGCGTGTGGAAGCGAAGTACCAGTCGTTCTTGCAGGCGGAACGCAGATGGTTGCAGTAGCGAACTTGATGAAAGAACTCGGATTCGAGGGAGATGGCTTGGTCGTTACGACAAAGTATGTTGCAGAAGATGAAAGTGCTGACTTGACTCAGTCCCCCCTGCCAGTAGTCGCCGTCGATCTCACACTTGAAAACTCAAGCAAACCGGGACTGAGGGCTTACGCTGAGGGCTTCGTGAAAGAGGGAGTTGGAGCTGGAGCTGCAACCTTGTTAGCTTACTTGAATGGTTGCCCTCAAGAAGAGTTTTTGAGGGAAGTGGAGAGAGACTAC
>JAMOMT010000003.1 GCA_027066965.1 Archaeoglobaceae archaeon | reverse complement strand
GCCATCTATCAGTCTGAGCTTCTCTCCTAAAAACATCAATCCTCCACACTCAGCGTAAACGGGCTTTCCAGAATCGCAGAACTCGTACACATCTCTTCTAAGGCTTTTGTTCTTCTCAAGCAGCTCCGCAAAGACCTCTGGAAAACCCCCTCCCACATAAAGGGCATCTACGTCTGGCAGCTTTTTGTCCTCCAGCGAGTCAACAACAACAACTTCAGCTCTCGCAGCGAGAGCGTCAATGTTGTCTTGATAGTAGAAGTTGAACGACCTGTCTCTGAACACACCAACTTTGACTTTTTTCTTCCGGCCCTCCCTGAAGATCGGGTGTTCCGGGACTTCTTCAAGGGATGGAGCTCTCTCTGCTATCTTTATTATCTCATCAACGTTCACGTACTTTTCGATGAGTTCTGCGAGCTTGTCGAAAAGATGTTCGAATTCCTCCTTTCTCTCGTAAGCTGGGATAAGGCCAAGGTGTCTGTCGGGGATTACGATGTCCTCTCTTCTCGGAATCACACCAACGACCTTTACCTTGGCGAGCTTCTCAGCGGCAAGCCTCGCTTTCGTTGCGTGCCTCTCACTCCCAACTCTGTTTAGGATTACACCTTCTATCCTTACCTCTGGATCGAAGGTTTTGTAGCCGTAAATGAAGGGAGCAACCGTCCTCGACATCCTCTCGACGTTTGCTATGAGTATTACTGGACACTTCAGTATCTTGCTTACTTCGGCAGTGCTACCTTTCTCATCAGTTGCGTGGTGGGAATCGTGGAGCCCCATCGTTCCCTCGATTACGGCTATGTCCGCATTTCTGAAGTTTCTCTCGAAGGTCTCTAGGATATCGTGGCGGGAGAGCATGAAACTGTCGAGGTTTCTGCTGTACCTACCAGTAGCAAAGTGGTGGAAACTTGGGTCTATGAAGTCTGGTCCAACTTTGTACGGCTGGACTTTGTAACCTCTGTTAACGAGAGCTCTCATCAGTCCGATGGAAATCATCGTCTTTCCGACTCTACTGCTCGTTCCGCTTAGTATAATTCGGGGTATGTCTATCATGCTATCACTCTGGTTTACGCGTTTGGTTTAAATCTGGAGAAAAGAATAGTCGATCTTAGATTGCGGGAACTCTCTTTTTCAGGGCAGGAGGTCTAGGCTTCATTAGTATCTTGCTTCCACACTTTGTGCACTGTATTCTCTCGCCTGGTTCAACGTCCACTTCAGCCCCACACATAGCACACACGTAAACGGGCATAAGTTAGAGGAAGCTGGGAAAGTATATAAATGTTCTTGGTTGTTTCAGGAAGAGGAGAAAGAAATAAATTCAAGGGTGTTTCAAGTAATACTATGATGGCGGATTTGCTGTTTGGAATTGCTGTGGCTCTCTACGCAATCACATGGATAGCCCTGCAGGTTTCCTGATTTCTCGATTTGCATTTACCATTGTAAAAGTGTAGGTTTTTCGTTTCACTTCTTTTGTTCGGTGAGATTTTTCACGAGCTCAATTACTATGTTTGCAGCTTTCTCTACAGCTCTCTGTACTTCGGGAGTTAGTTCGAGCCCCTCTGAAACTTTTTTCGGCTTTATTCCTACTACGAACATCTTTTCCGGGACATCTATTCCGCACGTTTTTGCGAGAGCTATTACCTTCGTGTAGTCGAGGTCGTGAATCGAGAAGAACTCCGGCCCTTTAACGTCTTCCAACCTGAAAACTTTCACGTCTCCCGGCTCTCCGTTGAAATCAACAGCATCAACGAATATAACGACGTCTCTCCCTTCAACGAACTCAAGAAGTTGGAAATTCATGTTTCCTCCGTCGAAGACCTCGAAGTTCTCGTTTGAATTCTTCAGCTCTCTGAGCCTCTCAGCAACTCTAACCCCAACTCCCTCGTCGCTCATGAGTATGTTTCCTATTCCGATTACTGATATTTTCATAACCGTAGCCATGATTACTGTGTCAAAAAAGTATGGGCCCGCGGGGGTTTGAACCCCGGACCTCTCGCTTATCAGGCGAGCGCTCTAACCAGGCTGAGCCACGGGCCCTCAAGCCTTGCTCGCGAACCGGTTTTATGAAGTTTTTGGTATCGACGTGTCTTGGGTTTGTTCCTGATTTTGGGTTATATTGGTATTATATATGGTTGAGAGGTATTTAACTACATAAAATATATTGTAGTACTACAATTATTATACTACAATCTATTCAGCTAAATCCTCTTCCTCGGTTCGAGGAATTCCTTGGGTGCGCCCTCGAACGGCTTAAGGTACTTCCTTAGCACTTCAGGTATCTCCACCCTGCCATCTTCAAGCTGGAAGTTCTCGATTATTGCTGTTATAGCTCTCGTTGTTGCTATTGCAGTGGAGTTTAACGTGTGCACAAAGCCCTTGCTCGGCATTCCCTTCTCTTCAGCATATCTTATGTTCAGCCTGTAGCTCTGCCAGTCCGTGCAGTTACTGCATGAAACCATCTCTCTGTACTTGCCTTGAGCCGGCATCCAAGCCTCGAGGTCGTACTTCTTTGCCGCAACGACTCCGAGATCACCAGTGCATATGTTTACTATCCTGTAGGGAATTCCCAGTCCCTGCCATATCTCTTCCACGTTCGCTATTAGCCTTTCGTGCCAGTCCCAGCTCTCTTCTGGTAGGCTATAAACGAACTGCTCTACCTTGTTGAACTGGTGAACCCTGAATATACCCTTCGTGTCTTTCCCGTGCGCTCCAGCTTCCTTTCTGAAGCAAGGGCTAACTCCAGCGTAGAGGAGTGGCAGCTCTCTCTCTGCTATGACCTCGTTCATGTGCATCGCTGCGAGTGGGTGCTCTGAAGTCGCTATGAGGTAGAGGTTCTCTCCCTCAACCTTGTATATCACATCCTCGAAGTCGGCGAGAGCTGTAACTCCCTCGTAAGCTTCCCCCCTCATCATGTACGGCGGGTTCACTATCGTGAAACCCTTTCTCGACAGGACATCGAGGGCGTAGGCCGTTAAAGCGAAGTCGAGCCAAACGAGGTCATCTAGCAGGTAGTAGAAGCGAGAGCCTGCTACTTTTGCAGCTCTCTCTATGTCTGCCCAGCCGAACTTTTCGACGGCATCTGCGTGTCCCAAGGGCTTTTTATCTACGAGCTCGTACTCGACGTTGAATCCCGTTGTTTGCTGTTTGAAACTCTCTAGATGTTCTTTGAAGACCTTTGGCTTTCCCCAGAACTTTAAGGGAACGTTCTCGGTGTCGTCTTTGCCGATTGGAACGCTCTCGTGAACGATGTTTGGAATGGCGAGAAGAACCCTCCTAAGCTCTTCCTCAAGCTTTTTTAGCTCTTCTTCTTCTTTTTTTACTCTCTCGGATACCTCTTTTGCTTTCTCTATCAGCCTTCTCCTCTCGTCGCCCTTGGCCTTTTTTATTTCAGCTGCAAGCGCGTTCCTCTCTCTCCTGAGCTCGTTCAGAGCGTGAAGCTTCTCTCTCCACGCTTTGTCGAGTTCAATCGCTTTTTCTACGAGTTCTAAGCTTTCTCCTCTCTTCTTCTGTGAGTTGATGAGAATGTCTGGATTCTCTCTTAGGGCTTTTAGTATGCTCCACATGCTGCTGGCTTTTCTCTCATGCTTTAAAAAGGTGTGCTGTTTTCGTGCGCTCTCCGTTCTGACCTTTATTAGATTAAACTAAAAATTTATTAATAAAATTAAAAGACAAGAAAAATCACTTCTCAACCTCTCCAGTTCTTACTCTGACGGACTTCTCGACAGGAATCACAAATATCTTCCCGTCTCCATACCTCCCTGTTCTTGCTGCATCTGCTATCGTCTTTATTACCGTGTCGACTTTCGAGTCCTCTACGATTATCTCTATCTTCACTTTAGGCAGCAAATCGACCTCCATCGTTCTCCCCCTGAACTGAAGCTTGATTCCCTTCTGCTCTCCCCTACCCTTGACGTCGCTTACGGTCATTGCCACTATTCCCTTGCTTTCGAGAGCCTTCTTGACATCTTCAAGCTTTTCAGGCCTTATTATTGCCTCTATCTTCTTCATCTTACCCACCTCACGCGTAGGCAGTTTCACCGTGCTGGGAGATGTCAAGTCCGACGTACTCCTCCTCCTCGGTAACTCTGAGTCCTATCACCGCATCCACGATCTTGGCGAGTATGAAGGTGACAACGAAAGCGTAGGCAACTGCTGCAAAAGCTGCAATTATCTGAACCACGAACTGGTGAACGTTTCCATATATCAAACCAGAGTAGTCGCTAACAGCTTTAGTCGCGAATATTCCAGTGGCAATGGCGCCCCATAGACCGCCCATTCCGTGAACCGCCCAAGCATCCAAGCTCTCGTCGAGCCCCCTGCTTATTCTGAATAACATCATGTTATAACAGAGTATTCCAACGACTATACCTATAACTATCGATCCCGGCACTCCTACGTAGCCAGCTGCCGGTGTTATCGCAACTAAGCCTGCAACTGCTCCGCTGACGAATCCAAGAGATCCAGGCTTTCCTTCCTTGATCCAGCTCGCGAACATCCAAGACAGCCCGGCAGCAGCTGCAGCAGTGTTCGTTACAAGGAAAGCGTTTGCAGCAGAAGCGTTAGCGGCAACAGCACTTCCAGCGTTGAATCCGAACCAGCCGAACCACAGTAGAGCTGCACCAAGC
The DNA here is from genome assembly GCA_027066965.1 of Archaeoglobaceae archaeon. GTDB lineage: Archaea > Halobacteriota > Archaeoglobi > Archaeoglobales > Archaeoglobaceae > WAPX01. Next base: position 15,404 of record JAMOMT010000003.1, on the reverse strand, counting down.
AGAGTCATCGGAATGTTGTGTGGCTCCATGTCGTACTCGCCAAAGCCGCTCCTCTTACCTATTACGAGAGCGAGAGCGAGAGCTCCAAATCCCGAGCTTATGTGAACGACAGTCCCTCCTGCGAAGTCAAGTGCTCCAAGGCTCGCACTCCAACCGCCACCCCACACCCAGTGTGCGAGTGGGTCGTAAACGAAGGTCGTCCACAGCAGCCCGAAAACTATGAATGCACTCAGCTTTATTCTCTCTGCACAAGCTGAGGTTATTATTGCGAGTGTTATCGCTGCAAAGACAAGCTGGAATGCTACGTAAACGAGGGCTGGCACACTTGTACCCGGCCACACCATGTTGTAGAAGTTCGGCAGTAAGAAGTAGCAGAGGTCTCCTATGAATCCGTGTATGTCGTGTCCGAAAGCAAGGCTGAAGCCGTAGATCACCCACTGTATGCTAACTATCGCGTAGGCTATGAAAGACAATGCGATCATCGAAAGCACGTTCTTCTTTCTGACCATGCCCCCATAAAAAAGTCCGAGACCGGGGGTCATCAGCATTACCAATGCGGTTGCTGCAAGCAGCCAAGCTGTGTCTCCAGCACTTATGTGACCTGTCATGTCACCACCGGGGCATTATGAAAAAGTATGGGTTTTTAAAGTTTTTTCATCAACATCCCAAACCCGTTCATAAATTTTCACAAAAGTTAGGCAACCTCTAAAATTACGTGATGTTGGACTCCAGCGTTGAATTTCCGCAGCTCCCGAATCCGGGAAGCTTGGAAACAAAACAGTTTTAAGAGCTCAAGTATTTCGCAGCAAAGATGCTGAGAGCTTTCTTCATAGGTAGATTTCAGCCCTGCCACCTCGGACACGTGGAAGTACTTAGGAGCATACTCAGAGAGGTTGACGAGCTCGTGGTGGGCATAGGGAGCGCTCAGGAGAGCCACACGCTCGATAATCCGTTCACCGCTGGAGAGAGAATGTTAATGGTTTCGAGAGTTATAGACGAGCTCTTGGATGAGATGGTTGAAAGTGGAGAGGTAGAAAAGCCAAGAAAGGTTTACATCGTTCCCTTGGAGGACATATACCGAAACTCTCTTTGGGTCAGTCACGTGAGGTCGATGGTGCCCCCTTTCAGCGTTGTTTACTCTAACAATCCTCTCGTGATAAGGCTTTTTAGGGAAGCGGGATTCGAGGTTAAGAGCACGAAGCTCTACAGGAGGTTTGAGTATCAGGGAACGGAGATAAGAAAGAAGATGCTCGAGGGGGAAGAATGGAAAGCTCTCGTTCCAGCGTGCGTGGTGGATGTAATAGAGGAGATAGGCGGAGTGGAGAGACTAAGGGAGATAGCGAACGCGGACAGGTAGTGTTTGTCGTTCCTTGGAAGTTTCCGGTTAAGGTTTCTATGCGTGGAAACGTTATAACAAAGGTGGAGTTTTTGAAAGGGAAAGAGAAGACCATTGCGAGAAGACCGAAGAGCGGTGTGGCCGCGGCACTCTACGACAACATGCTGGCTTACTTTTCCGGAGAGAGAATTAGCTTCAACCGCTACGAAGTTGAGCTGAGGAGTGCTTTTCTTAGAAGAGTATTGGGGGAGGTAAGGAAGATCGGTTACGGGGAGACCACGACCTACGGAGAACTCGCGAAGAAGCTTGAAACTTCTCCAAGAGCTGTGGGACAGGCTTTGAAGGCAAATCCGGCACCTGTGGTGATTCCCTGCCACAGAGTTCTGGCAAAAAGAGGTTTGGGTGGATTTAGCCAGGGACTGGATGTAAAGAGGGAGCTTCTGAGAATTGAAGGCATCGACCTAATCACATGAGGTTGTAGCGTCTGGCACTTAAACGATGAGTTAAGGCTAGATATAGTTTAACTTCTAAAACCTTGGTTAAACCATAAATGAGGTCAGGAGAAGTTCACAGTGAAGCAAAGGACTCTTTTTACCTCCATGGACCTGCAAAACGCCAGCTTTAAGTTTGAAACGTGAGAACACTTGATTTTTCCCTCAAAGTAACTCCACACGTTGTAACCGCTCTCGTCTTTTGTAACAACCACGATCTTCGGTGAGTTCGAGAACGGGCAGTAGTTCCTGTTAAGAACATAAACTTCAACCGCTCTATTCGTTGGAACAGCTCCAACCTTCTTCAGCTCGCAATAGATGTTGTTTCCGGAGAGTGCAGCGTCTATCGCCTGCTTTACTAGTTCTTTCTTGCCTGCCACGACTATGCCGTTCACTTCGGCCCACGCACTGTCTCCATCCACTCGCATCTCTACACCTCTATAAAACGTTCTGCGACCCATGGTTGGAAGAAAGCCGGGACTCATGGTAATTCTGCCGTCTTTAAACAGGACTGTTGCGTGCGGAACTCCGTCGTTTTCGTAAATTACGGCGTTTGCTTTGGATGGAGAGAGCTTCAAGTATGTGGAGATACTCTGCTCTGGTGAACACAGAGTTTTTACGCTCGAGGTCAGCGTAACGGCTATGAGTGCTGCTGTTGAAATCAGAACGGCTGCTGTGATCATGGTACTCATTTTCATAATTATGATGACGGTTTTGGGAAATAAATGAATTGTGAAAATCTCATGGTGACGAGTAAGCGTATTATTTGTTTATGTCAAATAGGATTATTCTCTCTCTAACAAGCAGGCCAAGTCTTTCTCCAGCAATTTCCAGCTCAACGTCCGATACGTCGAAAAATTCAGCTATTCTTCTGAACTTTTCTTCGTTCATTTCTAGAACTTTTCTCTCTTCGAATCCCTCAACACTCATCTCCGGATCGAGAAAAACGGCTACCACTCTGTTTTCTCCCTCTTCCACTCCCATTGCGAGTGCGTCTTTTATCTGTCTCGTGGCTGCCGAGTACAGGAGAATTTCAAGGGGCAAAGTTCTGGCCACTCTCCTACCCTCTTCCCACGCCTTTATTGCCTTTCTGGCAGCGAAGTAAACGTGGTGCTCGTCAACAACGTAGTCGGCGTTTACGAATGCAACCATCTCTCCGTACTTCTCGAGGAAGTCCTTCAGGTTTCGAACTCTCAGCAGACCCTGTTTAACCTCCATTTGCTCTCCCTTTTTCCCTTTCTGCTTGCTGTTTGCCATCTTTAATTTCGTGGTTATATAACTCTCATAACGGACTCCATGATTATTCCTCTGTCCGATAGGTCATATCTTAGTATGATTTTCGGGACGAGCGTCCTCTTGAATTTTATGAACTTCAGTCTCCTCTGTATTTCGTTCTCCATCTCCTTTATCGTCATCTCCATGACTGCATCCGCTATGTGTTTTATCGTTGTCTCAATTTTAGGTTCGAGCATACCTTTGGTCATCAGCACAAGGAAAACTGATCTGTCCCTCTTGGCGTAGTCGGAAAAACTCTCGACGAGTTTTATGACATCATCATCTGGGTAGTGCAGGAAAAAGTACGTGAGGTTGTTCACGACAACCCTCTCATAGCTTTTTGTGTCAAGAAGGTTTTTAAATGCGTTAAAGGGGTCGTACCTCCTTTTCAGACATTCCCTCAGTCTGTCGGGCGTGTAAATCCTACCAGAAACGAAGTCAAGAAAATCAACATTTTTCTTTACTTTTTCAGCGTTATCTCCGGCCATTTCGCACATATCGCTCATTATGTACTCTGCCGGATCATCGGTCGTTACATAGAGAACACTTTCGTCGTTTTTTGCTCCCTCTATAGCGAAGTGGTACGTGAGTATGTCTCCTCCTGCCCCCGGATCTTCTAAGACGAGAACCACACTGCTTTCTGGAATGCCCCCTCTGAGCTGACCGTCTATCGTCACGATACCCGTCTTGAAACGCTTCACTGGAGTCATAGCAGTCATTTTAAGTCTCACGCAACTTATAAATCCTTTACCATAAACTGCCTGATATGATCAAGTTCGACGAAAAAGGGCTTGTTCCCGTGGTGGTGCAGGACGCTGATACGAAAGAAGTACTTATGCTTGCTTACGCTAACGAGGAAGCTTTGAAGAAAACTCTCGAGACAGGTTACGCTCACTACTGGAGCAGGAGCAGGAAGAAGCTCTGGAAGAAGGGCGAAACGTCTGGAAATGTTCAGGAAATAGTTGACGTCAGGATAGACTGCGACTGCGACGCCGTTCTCTACGTGGTAAGGCAAAGAGGTAACGCCTGTCACACGGGCAACTACACCTGCTTCTTCCGGAAATTCGACTGGGAATGCGAGAAGATGTGAATGTGTTTGAGGTGAAAGGGATGAAGTACGTTGCCGACACGAGCGTCCTTATAGACGGTAGGATCTCCCAGATGCTTGAAAGAGGAGACATAGAGGAGGGAAGTACGATCATAATTCCGGAGGCTGCGATGGCAGAGCTCGAAGCTCAAGCGAACAGAGGAAAGCTGACTGGTATTCAGGGACTGGAGGAGGTCGCGAGGATAAGAGAGCTTTGTCAGGCCAAAGGAGTGTCTCTCCTGTTCCTAGGCGAAAGGCCTACTCCAGAACAAATAAGGCTTGCAAGGACTGGGGAGATAGACGCGATGATAAGAAAGGTTGCCGAGGAAGAGAGAGCCATCCTCGTGACGAGTGATAGGGTTCAACACGCAGTTGCGGTTGCAAAGGGTATAGACGCGATTTACGTAAAGCAGGAGAGGATAAAGCCGGAGGATACGATAATAATGAGTTTTTTCACTGAAGATACAGCGAGTGTTCACCTGAGAGAAGGAGTGAAGCCGTACGCCAAGAGAGGAAAAATAGGGCAGCTCAGACTCGTGGAAATAGGTGACAGACCGATGACCCTCCAAGAACTGCAGGAGATAGCTCATGAGATACTTGAGGCGGCAAGGCAGGACGAGGAGAGCTCGATAGAGATAGAGAGAGAAGGCGTGACAGTCGTCCAGCTCAGGGAGCTTAGGATAGCGATAGCGGAGAGGCCTTTTGCCGACAGGATGGAGATAACTGCAGTAAGACCGGTTGCAAAGCTGAGCATAGATGACTACGGCGTTAGCGAGGAGTTGAAGAACAGGTTCACCGAGAAGCAGAGGGGAATTCTGATATCAGGACCTCCCGGGGCTGGAAAGTCGACTTTTGCTGCGAGCGTTGCTAACTACCTGATGGAGAAGGGTTTCATGGTCAAGACGATGGAGAGTCCGAGAGACCTCATGGTGAGAGACGAGATAACCCAGTACGCTCCGCTCGAAGGGGATATGAGGCTCACAGCAGACGTGTTATTACTTGTGAGACCAGATTACACGATATACGACGAGGTGAGAAAGTCTGAGGACTTTCAGGTTTTCGCTGACATGAGGCTTGCCGGAGTCGGTATGATAGGGGTCACTCACGCTACGAGAGCAATAGATGCCGTTCAGAGGATGATTGGCAGAGTCGAGCTTGGTGTAATACCGCAGGTCGTTGATACAGTCATATTCATCGACGCCGGAAAGATAGAGAAGATTTACGAGCTCAGGTTCACCGTCAAAGTTCCTCATGGCATGTTCGAAGCCGATCTTGCGAGACCAGTGATAGAGGTCGTGGACTTCGAGAGCAAGGAAGTGGAGTACGAGATCTACACTTATGGCGAGCAGGTCGTGGTGATGCCGGTAAAGATGGAGAAGGAGGAGGTAGAGAAGATAAGGAAGAAGGTCGAGAGGGCGATAAGCTCCTACGTTTCGGACTATGAGATAGATGTGCTGAGCAACAGCAGGGCGGTTATAAGAGTGCCACCTGACGAGATACCGTCTCTGCTCGGCAAGAAGGGTAGGAGAATAAAGAAGATCGAGGATTCGCTGAAGATGGGGATAGAAGTTCAGCCGATGGAAGAGAAGATACCCGTTACGGTGGAGGAGAGTAAGAAGCACTGGATACTTCACGCTGAGGGGTTGGAGGGCAGGAGAGTTAGCGTCTACGCTGGAGATGAATATCTATTTACTGCTTCAGTTGGTAGGAAGGGGGTTATAAAGGTAAGGAAGGATAGGGATGCTGGAAAGGCAATAAAAATGGCGTTAATGAGAGGAGATAGCATATACGTCAAATATTAATTACCACTTTTTGTAGGGTAAAAACTTCCCGTCAAGGGTTATAACGACCCTCGCTCCCTCCGGCTTTTCCACTTTTTCTACGTCTATTTTGAAGTCTATCGCACTCATTATGCCATCTCCGAACATTTCGTTTATGATTGCTTTCAGAGGTAGGCCGTAAACCTGCAAGACTTCGTAGAACCTGTAAATTACGGGATCTCTGGGTATGTCCTCTATCAGACGACCTCTGTAGGGTGGTTTTGTCAGCTCTTTCACGATCTCTTCTCCAACACCCAGTATTTCTCCGAGCTTTTTCGCCTCTTCCTCTGAGGCTGTGGCCTGTCTATAGAACAGAGCGGCCACCCAGACCTTACCCCTCCCGAGCTTTTCAGCTATTTCCTCGTAAGTGAGTCCCTTCTCTTCCTTGGCTTTAAGTAGCTCTTCTGTTATTTTATCCGCGCACACCATGTTTTGGCGAGGGCTTCTTGGAGTATATGTCTTTGATTGATACTTCTTGAGATGCCCTAATACAGCTTAGGAAAATTTGAGACATTTTAAGAAATTTTTAAGAAAATTCTTAAAAAGTTTTGATATTTACATCGCTAACCGTCAAATTTTCACGTCCCTCCTGACGACGAGAACGGGAGCCTTCGCCCTTCTCACGAGCTCCTCTGAAACGGAGCCAAGAAGAACTTCCTCAAAGTTGCTCCTGCCATGAGATCCGACGATTATGAGAGAGACGCCCTCCTCCTCAGCCACTCTGAGTATCTCCTTTACGGGGTTTCCGTAACAAACAATCGTTTTCACGCGGCATTTGACTTCTTTGGAGAGTTTTTTCAGCTTTTCTTCTGCCTCCTTTATCAGTCTATCTTTGAACTCTTCCTCGAATTCAAGAGCTGTCTCTCCAAACCAAGCCACTCCCATAGCCATGGCCTCAACTCTCTTTTTGTTTACGACGTGCAGGAGAACGACCTCTTCTGCAATACCGTTCTCGCAGAGAGCTTTGACGTACTCGAACGCTTTTGCAGAACACTCCGAAAAGTCAGTTGGGTGGAGTAACTTTCTGAACATAATTTGAGTTAACAATCCAACTAAATAAGCTTTTCTAATTTAAATTCTAAACTAAAAAGAAATTAAAAAGGCAATCTCAAACCGAGCCCGCTCTCTATCATCTTCCATCCCATGTACAGCATTACCACTACGAACACGTACTTCAGATGCTTTGCCGGCAGTCTGTGTGCAACCCTCGCTCCAACCTGGGCCATCAGAACGCTCGTGGCTGCGAGCAGCAAGCCCGACTCCACGTTCACGTACCCTATTAGGTGCCCAATCGGGGAGTTTAAGGGAACTCCAGCCTTTATGCCGTTGTAGATGTACCCTGCTATCCCTCCAAGGCTCGTGAATATCATTAGTGCTGTTGAAGTGCCAACTGCCACGTGCATTCCAAAGCCGAGTGCAACTACCATCACCGGAACCATCAGCACTCCTCCGCCTATGCCTATTATTCCCGTGACTATTCCGAGTGGGAATCCCCACGCTGCCCAGATGAGCGGGTTTCTGACGGGTTCTCTTCCTATCTCTTCAGGGTGCTTGGCGGTTAGCATCCTCAAAGCTCCTGCTATAACTGCGAGACCGAACATTATCCTCAGCCAGTTCTTAGGTAGCATTTCTGCTATCGAAGAGCCGACCATTGCTCCGAGAGCACCAGTTACTCCAAGTACGATTGCGGCTCTCCACCAGACGAAACCCCTTCTGGAGTGAGCAATTGCCCCGCTTATCGCGGTTGGAAAAACGACCATCAGATTAGTGCCGAACGCAACCATCGTCGCAAGCTTGGGATTTATCCCCATTGCTGTGTAAACCCAGTACTGCACTGGTATCATTATGAAGCATCCTCCGACGCCAAGCAGCCCGCTTGCGAATCCGACTGCCAGTCCAGTTATTAGAAACACGATTACTTCCGTCTCTACCCCCATCATTAACTACATCACCTCAGTTTTGTTGAAATTTAATACAGTATTAATTAGTTTCGTTTAAAAATTAACCAAAAATTAGGTTTTACCAACATAATCCAAAAATTGATAAATTGAACAAACGAAACCCGAACATGAAGGTTGGACTGATAAGGTGCGAAATAGTGGCCGACTTCTGTCCGGCAGCTTCCTGCCTGAAGGCGATGAAGGAGAAGACTGGAGCTTTCGAGGGAGTTGAGGAAGAAATTGAACTAGTTGGAGTTATGACCTGTGGTGGTTGTCCGGGTAAGAAAGTTTCTTCGAAAGTTAGAACTCTCGTGAACAGAGGAGCAGACACGATAGTCCTTTCGTCCTGCATAAGCAGGGGATATCCCGTGGGCGAAGCTTTTCCCTGCCCAAATGCTGAAGAGATAAAGAAAGCCGTAGTTGCCACGGCGAAGAAGTGCGGCAAGGCGAAGGGAATCGAAATTAGGATAGTTGAGTGGACCCACTGAGGGTTTAATTTTTAACCCATCAGATTTTTTAAGAGTTGTTTCCAAATAAAACAGTTAATGAGAGTTCCCATCTTTGCTAAGATAGTAGCTATATCGATGTTCATATCGCTTCTCTCTCTCGTCTTGTTCCTCGCGTCGTTTCAGGCACCTTCGGGGGCAATCATCGTTTACGTCATTTACACGTTCATAATCATCGCTGGAATTTCTTTTTTCGTCGCGGGAACTATTACTAGGCCCGTAAAGGAGCTGATGAGCGGCTTTGAGAAGCTGATGGAGGGTGAGATGACAACAGTCACTGTTGCCACGGGAGACGAGCTTGAGGAACTTGCAAACTCCTTCAACTACATGGTCAGGGTTCTGTTCAGGCAGAAGGAAGAGATAAAGAAGAGTGAAGAGAGGTATCGAAACCTCGTGGAGGACATTAACGACTGGGTTTTCGAACTTGACGAAGAGCTGAACTTCACGTATTCGAGCGGAAAAGTGAAGGACTTGCTCGGCTACGAGGTGGAGGAGGTAGTTGGTAGGAACATAAACGAGTTTCTATCTCAAAAGTTGGGGGGAATTCCAGAATCGAGAGTTGAGCTCGTTTTTCTCGCTAAAGATGGTAGGAGTGTTGTTGCGGAAGTATCTTTCAGACAGTTCAGGAAGGGAAGCGTTTCGGGTTACAGAGCCGTTTGCAGGGACGTAACTCACAGGAAGAGGGTAGAGGAGAGGATGAGCTTCCTTGCGAGCATAGTCGAAAATGTTGTGGATGCGGTAGTGTCCTTTGATCTATCTGGTAAAATTACGAACTGGAACAAGGGGGCTGAGATAACTTTTGGCTTCAAAAGCAAAGATGTCTTAGGGAAGCACTACACAACTATAATCCCAAAGTCGCAGTGGAAGCTTTGGGAGGAGAAGCTTAAGCTCGTTAGGGATGGAGGGAGTGCGAGGTTTGAAAGCTACGGAATCAGGGCTAACGGGGATAAGGTGAGGGTGGAAGTAACTTTAACGAGAGTTGGAAACTCCTTTGCAGCGATAGCGAGGGACGTAACTCTTAGGAAGGAGGCAGAGGAGAAACTGAGAAAGGCGTACGAACAGCTCGAAGAGAGAACGGCAGAACTGCTGAAGAGCAGGAAGGAGTTGGAGTACCTTGCAAACATAGTGGAAAACTCGAGCGACGCAATCTATTCAGTAGACCTTTCGGGGAAGATAACAAGCTGGAACAGAACTGCGGAGAAACTTTTCGGCTGGAGAAAGGAAGAAGCGATAGGTATGCACGCCGACGAACTACTGCCGGAGGAGCTTAAGGGGGAAACCGAACTCATACTGAGAAAACTCTTCGATGGAATAACCTCCATGACTTACGAGACGAGGAGGTTGAACAGAAACGGGGATTTATTCAGCGTAGAGGTTACAATCTCACCACTCTACAACGGAGACAGTATAGGGGGGTTTTCTGTAATAGCGAGAGATATAACTGCAAAGGTTGAGGCTGAAAGCAGGATGCTCAGGAGAGTTCTCAAGTACGACCTCGAAAAAGGAAAGCTCTACCTCGTCACGGACAGGAGCCTTGCCGTTGATATAGTGGAGGACTTCGTGAAGTGCGGGTGCAACGCACTAGTAATTTCGAGGTACGTAGAGGTTAGAGGTGCGAGAAATCTCAGGCTTTCGGACAGGAAGGGCAAGATGTTTGTCTTGGACTTTAGGGATATAGAGAGGGCTATAATAAGCACTCCGGGATGGAACAACGTGGTTCTGCTTGAGCTCGACTACCTGATCTCCAAGAAGGGATTCGACGCGACACTCAGGTTTGTTCAGCAGCTGAGAGACTCGCTATATGTTCTCGGGAAGGGAGTAGTGGTGTTGTGCCTCGATCCGGAAGTCGTGGGTGATAAGGAGCTCAAGGCTCTGAGCAAAGAGTGCGATCTCGTCAAAGCGAAGCCGACCCAACACACAATGCCAGCTAAGTGCTACGAGATACTCAGGCACGTTTACATGCAGAACAGGGTTGGGGAGAGTGTGAGCTTTGCCGAGCTGATGGACGTTTTCAAGATCTCTAGGAACACAGTCAAGAAGTACGTTAGACAGCTCGAAAGCATGGGACTTGTTAAGGTTGTGAAGGATGGCAGATACAAGGTCGTCACGCTGACGCAGAAGGGGAGAGAGCTCTTCTCCGAAAACTACGAGCTAGAGTTCGTTTAACCTGTTTCTTCGGACACTTAAAACTCGTTTGTTGATTTATCCTAAAATCTGCTGTTATACTGATCGACCCTTTATTTTGTATTTTACAACTTCTGCAATCTACTGCGAATTAGCTGACAGTGTCTGACAGCTTTTCTGACAACATTGGCATATTGGATGACAGTCAGAGTATCAAACAGCGGAGGTGAAAAAGGATGTCAGATGACGAAAAAGTGGAGGTAGTGAGGGGCATACAGACGCTGTGGAAAACAGAGGACTGGTGGGCAGTGTGGATAGCGTTTCTAATAATTGCTCTAGCGGCTATACTGTATTTCAACGGCTCGACGCTCAAACCACTTGCAGTGTATCCACCAAAGTGGAGCTTCACTCCCGAGGGGTGGGCGAAGCTCGCACAGCACTTCCAGCAACACGGCATATGGTACCTTGCTAACTTCGCCTTCTGGTTCGTGGTGTTCACTATCAGTAGTGCTATACTCGGCTTCAAACCAAGCGAGTTCGTTCCGTCGTTCGTATTTGTCTACGTTTTCTCGGTGCTGATAGCAATATTCTCTGCGAACGAAACGGCTCACCACTACAACCTCGAAGCACCTCTATTTGCACTGATTGTGGGACTGATAATAGGAAACCTTGTAAAGCTGCCGAGGTGGATGGACGCGGGGTTCAGAGTCGAGTACTATATCAAGACAGGTATCGTCCTGCTTGGAGCAACGCTGCCGTTCATGCTAATAGTCTATGCAGGACCGGTTGCTTTTGCACAGGCAACAACCATCGCTGTTACGACATTCGTGACGATATACTTCGTTGGTACGAAGATTCTCGACCTTGACAAAAGGTTTGCCGCTGTGCTTGGAGCTGGAGGAGCAGTTTGTGGAGTTTCAGCGTCGATAGCGATGGCAGCAGCGGTAAGAGCGAAGAAGGAGCACGTTGCTATGGGTATTACTTGTGTCATAGTCTGGGCAATTATAATGATCTTCCTGATACCATACGTCGGATGGACATTGAACCTCCACCCGGGAATCGTTGGAGCATGGGTCGGAACTTCGGAGTTCGCGGACGCAGCGGGCTTCGCAGCTGCGATGCAGTATGGACTTATGTACCAGGCAAAGTACGGCTTCGGAGCGGACATAGCGATCTGGGCATTCACACTGATGAAGGTTATAGGCAGAGACATGTGGATCGGTCTCTGGGCATTTGTAATGGCGATAATTGCAACGACTAAGTGGGAGGTCGCAGAGACCGGACATAAGCCGTCTGCCATGGAGATCTGGTGGAGGTTTCCAAAGTTCGTCCTCGGTTTCTTCGTTGCATCTCTGGTGATGACTGCGATAACTGCTGGAGTTCCGCTTGACGTCTACCTGCACCAGATGAAACCACTGCTTATAGGCCCGATAAAGACGATGAGGACGTGGACGTTTATATTCACGTTCTTCAGCATAGGCCTCACGACGAGGTTCAGAGAGCTCGCAGCTACCGGTAAGAAGCCGTGGATAGCTTTCAGCTCCGGAGCAATAGTGAACGCTGTGCTTGGCTTCATAATATCCGTATACATCCTTGGCTGGTACTGGTCGAGCATTGGAACGCTTGGTTAACCAGTTTTAATTTAAGTTTTTTAATTTTATTTTTTGGACTTAACTACTGTTGTAGTTTAATAAAAAAGAGGTGGAGCTATGCAGACTTACGACCTAGTGCCGGAACTCTCGGCTTTTGGAGATGGCTACGCTGTCATAGCGAGTGGGAACTCTCTCTACTGCATAGACGCGGACGGAATGAGGTGGAAGAAAAAGTTCGTAACGACATTCTACAGAGACCCTTATACTGACGTCAAAATCTCGGCTCTTGACGCGAAAGGCGACACTATAGCTGTTGGGACGAACTTCATGGACGGTAAGCTGTACTTGATGGAGAGCAGTGGAAAGAAACTCTGGGAGCATCAGTTTGCAACGATAGCGAGCTTAGGTTGGAGACCTGAGGATGTCATCAGCGTCTCGGTTGGGAAGGGATTCGTGAGTGCTGCGACAAGGTTCATGCACGACTACGTTTACGCATACACTTTCGACAGGGAGAGACTTTTCGAGTACAGATTCGAAGAGGACGTGCGAAAAGTTTCTTCGAACGAGCTTACCGTCGTGCTGACGGAAAAGAGGGCTGTAGTGTTTGGTAGGAATGAAGGAAAGAAGGTGGAAATTTATCGCAGCTTTAACGACGCATGCGAGTGCTGTGGAAGGGTTTTTCTCTGTCTGGATGAATTTATAGAGGATATGGGAAAACAAAAGGATTTTACCAGAGAACGTGAGGTGGAAGTACTTCAGCTTTGTGGCAGGAGAATTTACTGCTGCGATAATTACCTCTGCCTCTGCGACGGATGGAATTTCGAAGTTCTGTCAGTTTCTGGTTCGGGAACCGAGAGGCTGTGGAAGCTGGAGGTTGGAAATGTCGTGTCAGTTTTCTGCGAGGACGGTAGCTTTTCAGAATTTTACGTGATGACAGATGAGAAGGTTCTCAGAATCAGAGATGGAAAGGTTAGGGCTAAGATGAAGATCTCTGGCAAGCCTATTGGAGTTTGCGACTTTGGTGCAGTTTACTTTGACGGTGTGCTGAGAGTAGCACCCCTCCCCTGACTTAATTTGGAATCCTATCAGACGTTTACACTCTTCGTAAAAATCTGTTCGTACACGCTACCGTTCTTTCTCCACAGAACTCTGAGAACGAGTTTCAACTTTCCGGCGTTCTTTATTTTTAAAGCGTCGAAAAGTCCCACACTGATTTTCAATGACTTCACGACGCTCTTGTTTTTCTTCATACTACCTACCCACACGACAACGCTCCTCTTACCGTTCAGGTTTATTTTATCTTTGCCGCAGAAAGCTTCGAGCACGACTCTAACACCTTCCTTGTCTTCACCCAGATTCGTCAGCTTTGCCTCTACGAGCCTCGAGAGTGTGGAGACTTTCTCAACTTTCAATACTTTGAAACTGAAGTTACCTCTTGATATAATGGGTTTTACAACTTTAATGTGCTTCGTTGTGTTTCTGGTGGAGTTCCCGTGAATCAGAAGAATCGCAGACGCTACAGCTATCAGAGCTATGGGAATAAGGACTGCAAGGTATTTTGTCCTCACCACAGCTTAGCCGACGGAAAACGTTTTTAAGTTTTCGGAGTCAACCGGTAACGGCGGGGATGATACGAATATATATAACAGGCCGGGGTTGCAGAGCCAGGGACTGCGGGGGATTCGAGATCCCCTGCCTTCGGGCGCGTGGGTTCAAATCCCACCCCCGGCGTTCTGCACGCTTTCTCAATTTGGCATTTGGCTGACCAAAAACCACAAACTTTTATTACGCTACGCTCTGGCAAACCTTGTCATGCTTGAGGTTACGTTCTCGAAAAACGCTTTCTTTCCCCTGACGAGAACTTGCAGGAACGAATGCTCTTATTGTAATTTCAGGAGAAGTTCTACTGAAATCATGAAGGTGGATGAAATTAGAAAGCTCGCGAAAAGCGCTTTTTCGTCAAGTTGTTGTGAAGCACTTCTTACTTTTGGAGAGAGACCCGACGTCTATCCCTCTTTCAGGAAAGAGCTCAAAAACCTCGGCTATTCTCGCTTTCTGGATTACGTCGTTGACTCTTGCTTGATCTGCATATCCGAAGGGCTCCTCCCACACACCAACGCTGGAGTTCTTTATAAAGATGAGCTGAAAGCACTCAAGCCCGTAAACGCGAGTATGGGTTTAATGCTCGAACAAGCGATCGAGCTCGAGTGTCACTTTTGCAGCCCGGGAAAGAAGCCTGAAGTTAGAATAAAGACTATCGAGAGGGCTGGAAAGCTCAAAATACCTTTCACGACTGGTATTCTACTCGGTATTGGCGAAAAAGAGTATGACCGCTTTTACTCCCTCGAAGTTCTTGCAGACCTAAACGAGAACTACGGACACATACAGGAAGTTATTATCCAGCCACTCGTGCTCGTGAGAGGTGGAAGGGGCGAGAGGAAAGTAGAGTTGTCGGAAGTAAAAAGAGTCGTAGAGTTTGCAAAAAAGCTCTTTTCGCACGTTCAGGTTCCTCCAAACCTTTTTTCAATTGATGAGGTAATTTCACTCATTAAAGTTGGAGCAAATGACCTAGGCGGAATTTCTCCCCTAACTCCAGACCACGTGAACCCTGAGAACCCGTGGCCGAAAATCGAGAGCCTTAAAAGAAAGCTCTCTATCAGGGGAATCGCACTGAAAGAGAGATTGCCAGTTTACGATGACTTCATAGAAAAGGGGTGGTATGGGGAGAAGACAGCAATTCTCGTCGAGTACTGGCTGGAGAGGATACGCCATGCACGTTAGTCTCATTAGAGAAGAGCTCGAGGAAATCGATAGCTGTGATAGAGGGGCGGAGGAGCTGGTAGACAACGAATGGCTTTACGCACTTTCGAGGAGGGTTGCAGGAATTATACTAAAAAACCCCTTCGAAACGATGCAGCTCGCGAACTCTCTCAGAAAGGAAACATGTGGAGAAATCGTTACATTCGTTGTGAACAGGAACATAAACTTTACGGACTTCTGTGTGAACAGGTGCAAATTCTGCTCTTTCAGAAACAGCAAAAGGTTCGTGCTCGACGAGGGAGAGGTGAGGAAAAAGGTCAAAGAGGCTGTGGAGTTCGGCTGCACAGAAGTTTGCCTGCAGGGCGGGTTGATGCCGGATGCGGGACTGGAGTACTACGTTTCCCTGCTTAGAGCTGTAAGAAAGGAGTCTAAGGATGTACACATCCACGCCTTCTCACCGATGGAAGTCGTTC
>JAMOMT010000002.1 GCA_027066965.1 Archaeoglobaceae archaeon | reverse complement strand
TGAAGAAAATTCACGTGGCAATATCTTTTGTTTACTGGGAGACGGTCCTTGCAGTGTTGTACATGCTGCTGATGCTCATAAACATCAACCCCATCGAATATGTGGCCTACTGGGCCGGTGCAATAGTAATCTACCACTTCCTGTGGAAGAGAACAAAGGCCATCTTCTCGACTTACTCCCCGATATCCTACATGATAAGGGCGCTGATAGTGGCAATTGTCGTGAGCATTCCGCTGTTCGGCTGCATAAACAGGCTCCTCAGCTTCAGGTACGCAACAAGTATCTCCATCCTCTGCATAATCTCAGTGTACCTGTTCATCATAGGCCTGACTATCAGGATGAGGACCGGAAAATTTCCAAAAGAGATACTCCCGGCAATGCTGTGTTTCGCCTTCACACCACTCGTCCTCATGGCCAGAGATCCCCTGTACTTTACCGGCTTCGTGGTTATAGTGACATACAACGTAACGGCACTGCTCTACCTCATGAGCGCAGTCGGCGTTCTATCGGATTGATTCTACGAATCTGTCGAATCGGCCAAGAAGGGGGGCAAGGATGTCAGGGCCAGAGGGGACGGACAAAGATAAGGAGAAGGAGAAGGAAGTAGCTGAGAAGGCCAGCAGACTTGCAGGGTTGAAGAGTCACGTGCTCAGTAATCCCGTGAGACTCGGAATTATGGTTTACCTACTTTCAAGGGGAATTGTCTCCTTCACTTCTCTTCAGAAGGTTCTTGGCTTAACTCCAGGAAACCTCGACTCCCACGTAAAAACGCTCGAGAAAGCGGGTTATGTTATCGTAAGGAAGGTCATTTCCGGCAGGCCAAAGACCGCAATCGTCCTCACCGACAGGTGCCAGAGAGGCAGAACGGTACCTAAGAGAACTCAGAGAGACCCTCGATGTGCTGGAGGGAGAAAAGTTTAACCCGTAAAAGTCCAAATTGCTGTCGTTGAAAAGAGCGAAGGCGAAAGCGAGAGAAAAGCTGGAAAAGCGTAAACCGATCGAACACAACCCACTTTTCAAGAGGTGGAAGAAAGGAGACGTTAGAGTTGCCCTAGTTTACCCGAACGCCTACGCAGGAGGGATATCCAACATTGGCCTCCAGCAGATTTACGCGGAGGTTAACAGCCTTGAAGGCTTCGTCTGCGAGAGGTTTTATGGAGATGTATTCAACTGCGAGAGGAGCGTTGAAACCGGCTCATATCTCAAGGACTTCGACATCGCTCTATTCTCGATCCAGTTCGAGGACGACGTTTTCAGGGTTGCCAAGATAATTTCCAGCCTGCCAGCCGAAAAGCCTGTGAAAATAGCCGGGGGACCGTGTGTGCTCGAAAATCCCCTGCCTCTCGTGCCTTACTTCGACTACTTCTACATTGGAGAAGTAGACAGAGACGTCAAAAGGATGCTCGAGGTCGTCCTCAGTGGGGAGGAGAATGGGTGTATACTCAAGTCAGAAAGTGCCGTAAGCTTGGCGGAGTGCGGGGAGAAAGTTAAGGTAAGGAAAGCCAAGCTTAAAGAGCACCTCAGAAAGGAGATCATAGGTCAGGGAGTTTACGGAGAGAGTTTCTTGCTCGAAGTCGGAAGGGGCTGTAAGAGGGGCTGTAGTTTCTGCGTAGTCAGACAGATATACAGGCCGTGTAGATGGAGAGAACTTAGCCTACTACTTGAAGTTGCAGAGGATGCAAGGAGTGACGTTGAAAGAATAGCCCTCATCTCTCCCTCAGTAACAGACCATCCAAATGCGAAAGAGCTTATGTGGGAGCTTGTGAACATGGGGTTCGAAGTCTCTCCCTCGTCCATGAGGGCAGACACGATAGACGAAGAGATGGCGGAACTTCTTGTTGAGTGCGGGCAGAAAAGCGTTACAATAGCTCCAGAGGCTGGGAGCGAGAAGCTAAGGAGAGTTCTAAGAAAGGGTATCGACAGAGAAACTGTTCTTAGTTCAGCCGAGCTTGTGAGCAGTGCTGGAATAAGAAACGTGAAGATGTACTACATGATAGGTATTCCAGGGGAGGACGATGAAGAAATCAAGGGGATCGTCGAGCTGACAGAAGAGGTAAAGAGAAAGGGCGTTAGAGTTAGCGTTTCCGTCAACCCACTCGTCCCAAAGCCCCATACGCCCCTTCAATTCGCACCTTTTGGAGGTGAACCTTTTGACGCATTCAATCCCCTCAAAGCTATCAGAACACTAAAAAAGAGGTCGAAAACTCTCGAGAAAGAATTTAAAAAGCTCGGCGTGAGAGCGAGCGTTGAAGATCCAGAGGAGTTTGCAGTTCAAACGATAATATCGAGGGGAGATGTTGAGGTTGGAAAGTATCTTCTCGCAGGCAAAAAGGCTGTTCTCAAAGAGTTTTCACACCTACTTGGAGAGCTCAGCTTTGAGAGGCAGCCGTGGGAGTTCATCGACCACAGTTACGACTTTGAAAGACTGAGGAAAGAGTACGAAAGATTAATGGAGATTGCTGAGGTCTGCTTAATTTGAGCATTTGAAAGATAGGGCCTTCAACAGCTACTTATTGTATTTATATTATAATTATAATTATTATAACTAAATTACGTCACCTAAAAAGAGGTAAACTGCCTGTAACTCTGTCTATCTTGCTCTCCTCGTCCGGTCCTATTACGAGGGCTGTAGGCGTGCCGGGAGGTACTTCCGTTAAGCCAGCATCTCTAACGACTTCAGCTACAAGTCCAAGTTTTCTCGCTTTATCTCTTAACTCGAATAGTTCTCTCTCGCTGTTAACTCTCAGAGCTATCTTTTTCTGTCCCTCAAGCTTCCACCTCTCCACTATCCTCCTGTCGGAGAGCTCGTATCCTATCACCGCTGCGTGTGCTGCTTGTACTGCAAGTTTTCCTCGAGAAAGCTTAAGGTCAGCTCTGAGAACTATGACTTGCTTGTACATTCACATTCCCCCGCTCTATAGAGTATCTCTTTCACCGAATCCTTTCAGCTCGCCTCGCCTTCCAGCTCACACTTTCCAAGCCACTTTCTCAGGATATTCAGCAAGTTCTACTTCAACTTCGAACCTGCCGTGTACTCCACTAATCCTCCCCAAAACCATACTTCTTCAGCTCTTCGAGAGATACGGGCTTCGACTTCTCTTCAATCCACTTCTTTCCCTCTTTTTCCGCCTTCTTTTTGTCGAACTTTTCTATGTAAACGCTGTCCTTCTCTACTCTCTTTATAGAGTTTTCAGGCACGGCGTAAAACTTCGAACCCGCTTTCACTATCAGCATTCCTCTGTGCAGGTCTATACTCTCTCCAAAAAGCTCACTCTCACCCTCGACGTAAACGAACTTACATACGAGCTCGACTGAACGTTTACTCATGCAGGTCGAAGCGATTACAGTAATAAAAACGTTTGTTTATTTGCCGGCTCACGACTTAGATTTTATCCAGATTTCAAATTTATATAAAAAATATATAAAAATTAGCAAAAAAGTTAGAGGCTCGTTTGACACTCTGCCAGAAACTCGGAAAATATCTTCCTGCTGTTGTCTATTATGAAGTTTGCGTACTCCCTCATCTTCTCGCTTTCCATGAGCGTTTTGGTCGTAACAAAGTAAACGCTTCTGTCGCTCTTGAACCCCTCTATCCTTCTCGCTCTAACGAGCCCTACCTCGCACGCTCTCCAAGAAGCTATTAACGAAGTAATCGCAACCCCCATTCCATTCGAAACCCCATGGAGTTGAGAAAAGAAGTCACTGACAACATAGCCTATCTCGAAATCGTCTATGCTTACTCCACTGCTCTCAAGAGCCTTTTTCAGACTGCTGGTAATTCCATAGTCTTCTGTAAGCATCACCAACGGATACTTGAGGACATCATCGAACGTTACTCTTGCTTTCCGGCTGAGAGGATGGTCTGGTGGAATTATGAGAACGAGGCAGTCCTTCCCTATTTCGGTGTAGTAGTAGCGATCGAGGTCACTCTCGGGCAGATCTCCAACTATCGCGAAGTCCGCTTCGCTCCCTCCAAGCTTCTTAAGGCAGTCGTGAGCACCTCTGAGAACTATCCTCACGTCTATGTTCGGATACTTGGCCTTGAAAAGCGTCTGAATCTGAGGAACGACGTATATTCCGACCATTCCAGATGCTATAGTTATCTTCTCGCCCCTGAGGTTGGATATTAACCTCCTTGTCTCGTCTATGCTCTCGAGAACGGACTCAATGTTCTTAAGAGCGATCCTACCCTCTTCGGTCAGCGTAACTCCGTTAACGCCCCTTTTCAGCAATTTAGCTCCGTAAAATTCCTCAAGAGAGTTAATCTGAAAGCTAACGGAGCTTATCGACATTCCAAGTTCCTTCGCAGCTTTCTTCAAACTGCCCTTCTCGACCACAGTGAGGAAAGTTCTCATGAAGTCAATTCTGACCATGAAAAAACGGCCAAAGAGCAATTTTTAAGTTTTTCGATAGGTATTTCGAAAAAATATTCGAAACACTATATGAATAATTTAGCTTTTATTTCCCTGAAGTCCGCATAAGATGCTACTATATCCTTTCCTTCAACGAAAGGCAGGTTTTTTTCCTCTGCGTATAAAATTGCGTCCTCTTTGCTTAAAGCTTTTCCCGTTCTATCGTCGAGCATCTCACATATTGCCACTGCAGGTGCTATCCCCGCCATCTGAGCGAGAGCTACGCTGAGCTCTGTTTGCCCAACTCTCTCGTAAGTCAGGTTTTTCGCAGCTCTAAGCAAAGCTAC
>JAMOMT010000001.1 GCA_027066965.1 Archaeoglobaceae archaeon | reverse complement strand
GCAGTCCCTTAGACATGTTGATTATCTCGTTCGCGACAGTCATTCCAACGCTTATCTGAGCCTCTCTCGTAGATGCTCCGAGGTGGGGAGTTGTAACTACGTTGTCAAGCTTAAAGAGCGGGTTATCAGGATCGGGTGGCTCCTTCTCGTAAACGTCGAGAGCTGCCCCTGCAAGCTTTCCGCTCTTTAGAGCCTCGTAAAGAGCCTTCTCGTTTACTATCCCACCTCTCGCGCAATTTATGATGTAAGCTCCGTCCTTCATCATCGAAATAGCCTTCTCGTCTATCAGGTTCTCAGTTTCCTTCGTTTTGGGAACGTGAACTGTTATTATGTCCGACTTCCTTATGAGCTCCTCGAGAGGAACAAGCTTTACCCCTATCTGCCTCGCCCTCTCCTCGCTTATGTAGGGGTCGTAGGCGAGAACATTCATCTCCAAGGCTTTAGCTCTCTTGGCAACCTCATAACCGACCTTGCCCAGACCTATGACGCCAATCGTCTTGTCTCTCAGCTCCATGCCTATGAACTTCTTCCTCTCCCACTTCCCCTCCTTGACGCTCCTGTCCGCTTGAGGTATCTTCCTCGCGACTGCGAGAATTAGAGCAAGAGTGTGCTCAGCTGTGGAGACAGAATTCCCACCGGGAGCGTTCGCGACTATAACACCGTGCTGGGTGGCAGCAGCTATGTCTATGTTGTCGACCCCAACTCCAGCCCTGCCGATTATCTTGAGATTCTTTGCTGCCTCAATAACTCTCCTCGTAACTTTCGTACCGCTCCTGACTATCAGAGCATCGTACTCGGGAATTATCGAAACCAGTTCGTCCTCGCTTATGCCAGTCTTGACCGTAACTTCCAATCCTTCGCTTTTCAGCTTCTCCACGACCTCATCTGGAACTGGGTCGGTGATCAGGACTTTCATCGTGGCTGCTTGAGTTGTGGGAGATATAAGCTTTTGCTTAACAGTCGCATACACCGAGCTTTTATTAACTTCCTCAGCCACGCATGCCCCATGGACGAAGTCGAGAGGGGTAGGAGAAAGATCGAGTGGGCAGAAAAGCACATGAAGGTCATTTCGAGAATAAGGGAGATGTTTAGGAGAGACAAGCCGCTTGAGGGAGTTAAGGTTGGAATGGCTTTACATGTAGAGGCAAAGACTGCTGTTCTCGTTCTCACGCTCATAGATGGGGGAGCTGAGGTCGCGATAACTGGCTGTAACCCCATGAGTTCTCAAGACGACGTGGCAGAGGCACTCAGAGACATGGGAATAAAGTGCTACGCGAAGAGGGGAATGAGCGAGGAAGAGTACTACTCGGCTTTGAGGAAAGTCGCCTCTATAAAGCCGGACGTTGTGATAGACGACGGAGCTGACCTGATATTCCTGCTACACACGGACGAAGAGCTGTCCAGAGTGGACGTGATGGGAGCGAGCGAGGAGACCACGACTGGTATAATAAGACTAAGGGCGATGGAGAGGGAGGGAGTGCTAAGGTTCCCAGTCATAGCCGTTAACGACGCTTATACAAAGTACCTGTTCGACAACAGGTATGGGACTGGTCAATCTACGTGGGACGGAATAATGAGGGCGACGAACCTGCTGATAGCGGGGAAGAACGTGGTAGTTGCGGGCTACGGTTGGTGTGGCAGAGGGATAGCGATGAGAGCTAAAGGCCTGGGAGCTAACGTGATAGTTACAGAAGTGGACGAGATTAGGGCTCTCGAAGCTGTTATGGATGGTTTCAGGGTCATGCCGATGAGAGAAGCTGCAAGAGTCGGGGACATATTCGTTACTGCAACTGGAGATAAAGACGTGATAGGAAGAGAACACTTCGAAGTCATGAAGGATGGGGCGATACTTGCCAACGCGGGGCACTTCAACGTCGAGATAAACGTGAGAGAGCTCGAAGAGATGAGCGTTTCGAAGAGAGAGATGAGAGAGAATGTGACGGAGTACGACCTTGGAAACAAGAAGCTTTACTTGCTTGCAGAGGGGAGGCTCGTTAACCTCGTTGCAGGAGACGGGCATCCAGTAGAGGTGATGGACATGAGCTTTTCGGATCAAGCACTTGCAGCGAAGTACATAGTTGAGAACGCCGAGAATCTCGAAAGGAAAGTTTACAGGCTGCCAGAAGAGCTGGACAGGAAAGTTGCAAGGCTAAAGCTCGAGAGCATGGGAATAGAAATAGACAGGCTTTCAGATGAGCAGATCAGGTATTTGAGCGACTGGAGGCAGGGGACGTGACTTTCCTGATGTTTTTTGTTTTCTCCTTAGAAGACTCAAAAGCTCAACAAAGGCAGAATTGTGAAGACTGTACCGGAGGCAAACAAAAAATAATTAAAAATAATTAAGAATCCGAGAATGTTTTCTCTCAGAGCGCCTCTGCACGTTGAAGTGGTATGTTCAAGGTATTCCCACACCTCTCACAAGCGTAGTACTCGAAGGCATCATCCTTCCACAGTTTTCTGTACTGCAAGCTTCCGCATACCGGACACTGCACGAACATGAATCATGATAAATAGTTAAGTTATAAAAACCTTTTGCAGAAGGCGTCATAAAGTGAATTAATTTCATCTCATGGCATCTGAATTGAATATTTTCGAAATCTTTTCGAAGAATTGTGAACCTTTCTACCGGGAACTTGTGTGGGAAACAATTAGTAACTATAAATAGTTAACAAAAACTCGACTAAGTGGAAAAGTATTAATGCCAAATAAATTTGATAAGGCATCAATGAGGTCGAAAAATTCTGCCGTAGCTGCGATAGCAGTACTCGCGATAGCGTGCCTCGTAGTAGGGTGCGCTCAAACGGTAAAACCGGCTAAACCTTCGATCAAAAACCAGTCGGAAAACCTGAGTCCTCAGCTCGTCATGGGCAAAAACATCGTAAATTACGCCAAGAATTTCAGACTTGTACCCTTCAGGGGAGAGAACTGTAAGGGCTACCTGCTAGAGGTTAGAAACGGAAACTCTTGGCAGAATTACATACTCTACACTGGAAACAAACCGAATGTCTTGTTCGTGAAAAACCCTGTTTACATCAAAATTCCCGTGAAAAGGATGGTAATAATGTCCTCAACACACATAGCAATGCTCGAAGCCATAAACGCGACTGACTGCATCATCGGCTACATGTACGGAGGTGGGTACAGGATATACTTCCCGGACGTGGCGAAAAAGCTGAAGGAAGGCAAGATTGTCGACGTCGGCAAACCCTGGAGCCCGGACTACGAGAAGATAATAGAGCTCCACCCGCAGCTCGTGGTGATTTACACCGCAACGGGCACTTCGAAAGTTGCGGAGAAGCTGAAGGATTTGCACATCCCCTACGTCGTCGACAGCGAGTGGAAGGAGAACACACCTCTCGGTAGAGTCGAGTGGGTGAAGTTCTTCGGAGCGCTAACCTGCAGGGAGGAGGAGGCCGAGCAGTACTTCAGCAAAATAGTCGAGAACGTCACCAAAGTCGAGGAGAAGGTCAGAAACGCAGGAAGGCCAACGCTCGCTTGGGCACTGATATACCACGGGAGAGTGTACATGCCGACCAACGACACGTACGTGGCGAACATGGTAAGGGATGCCGGATGCAAATACGTGTGTGCGAACAGCTCTCCAACCGACATAGCGACTCTGCTTAAGGTCGCGAGCAACGCGGACTACTTCGTTTACGCCTCTTACTTCGCGAAGAACCTGACGTACATAAAAAACATAGACCCCAGGCTGTCGGAACTGAAAGCTTTCAGGAACCACGAGGTTTACAACATAACCCCAGACTACTGGCAGCTCGGATACCTGCACACCGACAGGGTTATCGAGGATTTAGCGGCAATAACTCACCCTAGGCTTTTCAAGAACTACAAGCTGCATTTCTTCGTGAGGCTGAAGTAGGCGAAAGTAACCGAATTAGCGAGCAGTCAAAGCGAAGACGAAGAGCATGAGAGTGGGAGTTCTAATTTTCCTTTCAATTTTCCTCCTCACCTCAATTCTCTCGGGAATAATGGTGGGAAGTGTTAAAGCCAGCATTGGAGACCTAATCAACTACCTGTCTGGTAAGAATGACGTGCTCGGGTACATAGTTTTTAACGTTCGAATGCCAAGGACTTTTGCCGCAGCGATAGCTGGGGCGAGTTTGGCAGTAAGCGGACTCCTACTCCAGACCTACTTCAGAAACCCCCTCGCCGGACCTTACGTTCTCGGCATATCCTCAGCTTCGTCCTTCGGAGTTGCGATGTACATTCTCGCAGGAGTGTGTATAGTTCCCAACTTCAGATTCGGAATGGCATTTCCCGCATTTATAGCGTCAGCTCTCGCAGGCTCGGCTCTCGCGATAGCGATAGTGCTCGCTGTTGCTGCAAGAGTTAGGAGTGCCGTAACTCTACTCATAGTAGGACTCATGATCGGCTATGTCTTTTCTGCAGTTGACCAGATACTGATAACGCTCGCCAACGCGAAGAAAGTTCAGCTATACTTCCTGTGGAGCTTCGGAACATTTTCTGGGGTTACGTGGGACTACCTGAGGGTCATGGTTTCAATTCTAACCCCATGTTTGATTACTTCTTTCCTCCTCTCAAAGCCTCTGAACGCGATGCTCCTCGGAGAGGAGTACGCGAGAACAATGGGAGTTAATGTGAGGTTCGTAAGAGTAATTACTATGGCTCTGTCAGCTGTGTTCGCTGCAATAGTAACTGCATACTGCGGAATAATAGCTTTCGTCGGCCTCGCTATC